>JAWFOO010000026.1:0-10965 GCA_032511625.1 Streptococcus mitis
CTGCATTTTACCAGCGCTATCGAAGTGATACCAAGAGCCAGCATTTTGCACCCATTTATTTTTAGCTAAGCTTCCATCTTGAGAAAGATTCCAGTCAGCACCATTTTTTACCCAAGTATCTGCAGCCTGTGCTTGGTTGATAGATAAAAGTAGACCAGCACCTACAAGCAAACCAAGTGTGAGTAATTTAGATTTTTTCATAGCCATTTCCTCCTTTATTGAATAGTTATAAAAAGATATTTTTCCATCATAAACATTCTACATAACTCCTAATAATCCTTAAGAGTCAACCAACACCTTCTTTCTATCATCATTGCCCACCCCACACCTTTATGATATACTAAATATAAATATTTTCCTAAAACTTCTACTTTTGGAACATTTTTGGAGGCAAAAATATGCGGTGGGATATTGGTTCAGTTTATAAATACATTCGTAAGTCAAAAGGGATCACACAAAATGAGGTCTGTGGTGACTACATTACTCATTCTAACTTGTCGAAGTTTGAAAATAATCATTCTACTCCTAGGTATGA
The DNA here is from genome assembly GCA_032511625.1 of Streptococcus mitis. Taxonomy (GTDB): domain Bacteria; phylum Bacillota; class Bacilli; order Lactobacillales; family Streptococcaceae; genus Streptococcus; species Streptococcus mitis_DL. The sequence continues at coordinate 536 of JAWFOO010000026.1, forward strand.
CACTATGGAGTTGCTGTTGAGGCAAATTGATATGTGTTTCGATGAATTTCATTATATTTGTCAACATTACCAAATGGATTCTCGTAAGAAATTATTTTCAGAATACTATCAAGTCATTTCTTCACCTAATCTAGAAGAAATGAAGACACTGCTATCAAAATGTCAAATTTATCTAGATGACGTGCAGAATGATATCCCAATAGAACATGCTGTGAAAGAATTAACCATTTTTATAGAAGTGATTGAAAATCAGTTTTCCGATAAAGCTCAAGCCTTGGCTGAGGAGTTATGGAAAGAATTGGAAAAAAGAGATCAGTGGTTCCTCTCAGATTTACGATTGCTAGTGATGATTATTTTCCATTTCCCTATTGATTCACTAGAAATGCTACGTCAAAGACTTGTAAAATCTCTAAATAAATACACAGATTATCGTCCAATTCAAAGTATTCATTACTCCATTCTAGCCAATATGACACGAATGTACCTTGAAGCAGGGAAGAAAAATGCCTGTCTATGCTTAATTCAAGAATGTCTTGATTTATCAAAAAAAATGAAACGATACGATTTATTAGGTGTAGCTCAAGTACGTCTGGGAATTGTTAATGAAGATCATACTATGATTAATAAAGGATTATCCTTACTCGAATCAACAGATGAAAGTCGATTACTAGAAGAAATGAAAAGAGAGGTTCGTGATTATTATCAAGCAGATTTTTTTGAAACAGAGACCAAACAGTAACTATCACTTTATGAATAAAAGCGAACATGACTTCCTAGTAAACAAAGCTGTTCGCTTTTTTCGTTTTACTATGTCAGATAGTTTATTTCACAACATAAACATTGCCTGTTGAACCGTCGTATCGAACAGTTTCTCCATAAAAACCGGAAATTCCTTTTTCAATATAATCACGGAAATCATTAGGCAAAACTTTCATCTTCACGATTTCACCAGATTCATCTGCATAGCCCAAAATATGGTGATCTTTAGATAATAATCCGTCCATAAACATTGTAAAATATCCAGTTACAAGTTTACCATTATGATCATTGGCAACTCTTAGATAAAGTTTATTGTCATTAATTGTTAATCCAGATGAATCTAGACTAATAACTGGACTTGAGTTTTTAAGATAAAGTTCAGCCCCAACTTTTTGAATAGGGAAGTGAGTAGTGAATTCTGGTAGATTCGCAACCTTACGTCCATCTGCTCCAAAGTAATACTTATTTGGTAAGTTTTGGAAATTCTTTATGACAGCTTTAGGATCAATTTCTTCCCCTGGTTTTTTATTATCAGTAATTGCATCTAAAGTATTTCGTTTTATATCGCCAATCTTTTGATAAGAAAAACGTTCATCAATAGGTTTGATATACCAGGCATTCTTTTCGATAACAACTCCATCTTTCTTATGATGAACAAGGTGATAGTCATAACCATCAGACAAAGTAACGATATCTGTAATAACTGTATCATCAAAAGGATCTTGTTCAACCTGACTAGGGAGTCTGGTTAACATATAACCATCCTTACCAATGACATAACTTTCCCCATCGCTTGCTGGAACAGCTCTATCTGCTACCATAGCACCTGATTTTTCAAAGTAAGACCATTGACCATTTGCAGTCGCCCATCCTGTTGCCATAGCGCCACTACCTTTGAGGTAATACCATGTAGATCCTTCTTTGTACCAACCTGTACGCATAGCTCCACTATCTGCTAGTGAGTACCAGGTGCTGCCTTCCTTGTACCAACCTGTGCGCATAGCACCACTATCTGCTAGTGAGTACCATGTATTTCCGTCCTTATACCAGCCAGTGCGCATAGCCCCACTATCTGCGAGCGAATACCAAGTGTTCCCGTCTTTGAGCCAACCTGTCTGCATGTTTCCAGAACCGTCAAAGTGGTACCAAGAACCAGCATTTTGCACCCATTTGTTTTTAGCGAGACTGCCATCTTGAGAAAGATTCCAGTCAGCGCCATTTTTAACCCAAGTATCTGCAGCCTGTGCTTGATTGATAGACAAAAGTAGACCAGCACCTGCAAGCAAACCAAGTGTAAGTAGTTTAGATTTTTTCATAGCCATTTCCTCCTAAAATAGATAAATCCAAAGTAAGAAAATCCAATAGAAACGAAGTCAAAATAGAACTCCTAAAATTTCCAAGAACAAAAGATAGAGACTAGTTTATAAAAAGTACATAGCCATCACCTTCCCCCAACTATAAAATAAATCCTTTTTTATATCTACATTATAGTCCTGTAAAAAAGGAAAGTCAATTAAAATTGTGACTATATTAACATTTTTGTTTTAGCAGAAATCAATTGATATTTTCATTTGATCTTCATTTCTTAGCTCCTTTTTGGAGATTGATTTTTCTGACTACATTATATCCTTTATTTGTTTTCATATCTCTCCTGTCCCTAGAAAGACTAAATCTGTTCCTAAACGGTCACTTAGGCCAAAGAAAAAATTCCAAAGCAAACGCCTTGGAACTCCTATTTCTATTTTGCTTGAATGATTTTAACCACATCTCCTACACTTTGGAGTTGGTCAATTTCCTCATCGCTGATTTCGATATTAAATTCATCTTCCAGAGTCAAGATAAACTCCATCAAGTCAACTGAGTCCGCATCCAAATCGTCTTTCAGACTCAAGGATTCTGTCACGACAAAGTCTTCTCCCTGTCGTTCTTGGATAATGGTCACAATACGGTCAAAAATTTCTTTTTCTGTCATCTCTTTTATTCTCCTGAAAATTCACGCGCAGTCTGGGCAACTACGTCTGTTTCTAGCATGGTACGAATCTGGCGGATTGTACTATAAACAGCCTTGGCATCGCTTGAGCCATGAGTCTTGACAACTGGTGCCTTGACTCCAAACAAGACCGCTCCACCAACATCTGAGTAGTTGAGCTGTTTTTTCAAACCTCTGAGGCTATCCTTTAGAAGGAGGGCGCCTAGTTTCGCTCGAAGACCACCACCTGTAATAGCGGTCTTGAGCAAGCCCATGATTCCCATGGCTGTCCCTTCAATGGATTTGAGCACAGCGTTTCCCGTGAAACCATCTGCCACAACAACATCTGCAACGCCATTCATCAAATCACGCGCTTCCACGTTTCCGATAAAGTTTAAACTTTCATCAGCTGCTAGTAATTCGTAAGTTTCCTTACGAAGCGGGTCGCCCTTACTACTCTCTGTTCCGTTATTGAGCAAGCCAACACGTGGTTGCGCAATTCCACGGACATTTTTAGCATAGAAGGAACCTAGAACCGCGTATTGATGGAGGTGCTGGGCTGTATTTTCCGCATTAGCACCAAGGTCTAGCATGTCAAAACCTCTCCCATCTACAGTCGGCAATGTTGACATAAGCCCAGGACGATCGATATTCTTGATACGACCCACGATGAAAAATCCTGCTGCCAACAAGGCACCTGTATTTCCTGCGGAAAGAACAGCATCTGCTTCACCCTCTTTGACAGCCTTGGCTGCCAATACCATACTGGCATTTTTCTTCTTCCGAATAGCTCTCGTAGGTTCATCGTCGGAATCAATCTTCTCATCCGTATGGATAATGCTGACGCGCTCTGTCGCTGTCAGATATTGCTTGATTTTGCTTTCATCTCCGTAGAGTTGAACCTCAATATCCGAAAAGTCAGCAAGGGCTTGATTGACTCCCTCAACGATAGCCTGAGGTGCGTAATCGCCCCCCATTGCATCTACTGCAATTTTTTTCATTTGTTCTCCTCTTTTAGTAATTGACCCCAGTCGGATAGGGAATCAATAAATTTCTTTGATTTTAGATGAATTCCAACGTACTCTTCATAGAGTTGATCCATAAATTGGCGTAGCTCTTGCTTGATTTCAGACTTGAGCGAAATGGTCTCCAAAGTCTCAAAATCAATGGCTTGAAATTGATTGAGCAGATAAGGGATATTGGGATTGAGATGGCAACGTCTCTCATCTTCATGATAATGCTCTGGACAGAGGCAGGCTCCATATTTGAAAGAAAAGTCAAAAGCCTGACCGACCCGATGACAAAAGACACACTCATTAAAATTGAGACTAATACCAAATCGGGTCAAGATTTGAATTTCAAAAATATTAGTCAAAACCTGATAATCCAAGCCCGCTTCCATCAATTCCAAAGTCTTTTGCAAAAAAGCAAACAAGGGAGCATCCTGCTGATTGTCCTGCAAACTAGCATCGGCAAGAGCTGCCACGTAGGTCGCATAGGCCATGACAAAGAGATCGCTATTAATCTTGGGAAAAGTCATCACCTCATGATAGTCCTCAATGTAACTAAGCCCATCATCATTGATTCGCAAGAGAAATCGTGCCAGCACCAAGGGCTGAATAACAGGGGCCAGCTTAGACTGACCAGCGTGTTTGACGAAAAACATCCGCTTGCCAGCCTGTTCTGTAAAAATCTTGACTAGCTTGTCATCCTCACGAAAGTTACGATTGTAGAGCACCAAGCCTTGACTCGTGATAGACTGAATCATGCTTCTCTCATATACTCCTCAAGTCGTTTCATGGCTTCTTTGATAGTCTCCATGCTGGCTGCATAAGATAGGCGAACATATCCTTCCCCGTAACGTCCAAAGGCTGCACCAGGGATAAAGGCAACAGCCTTCTTCTGAGCAAAATCTTTCAGAAAGGCAAAGGAGTCTTGATTGTAACCCGCTGGAATCTTAGCAAAGATATAGAAGGCACCGTCTGGTTTGATAATCTCAAAACCAAGAGCAGTCATTTTCTCGATAATATAATCCCGACGCTGGATGTATTCCTTCTTCATAGGTTCCGCATCGTTTTTACCAGCTGTCAAGGCCTCTACCGCAGCATGTTGAGCCATGGTATTTGCGGCAGTCACCAAGTACTGGTGACTCTTAATCAACTGAGCTGTAAAGGCTGCAGGAGCGAAAATCAGTCCCAAACGCCATCCTGTCATGGCATGTGATTTAGATAGACCATTGATAATAATAGCCTGATCTCTCAACATAGTTCCCAGAGATACATGGGCTTCGCCTGTGTAGGTCAATTCTGAGTAAACCTCATCACAGACAACAAAAATTTCGTACTTGCGTAAAACAGCTGCCAAGGCCTCCAATTGTTCCCGACTGTAGGTAATTCCTGTCGGATTGGCTGGATAGTTGAGAATAACCGCCTTGAGCTTGTCACCCTGCTCCAAAATGGCCTTCTCCAACATTTCAGGAGTCAAGACAAAACCATTTTCAGTTGTGTCAATCTCGACAATCTCTGCCCCAACTAGATTAACAATCGGTTCATAACCTGGATAGGCAGGAGCTGGCAAAAGTACCTTGTCTCCCTCTTCCAAAATAGCTGTCAAAGTAGCAGATAAAGCCTCTGTCGCCCCAATTGTAACCAAGATTTCATTTTCAGGAGCATAGTCCAGTTGGTACTTTTCCTTAACAAAGTCACTGGCTGCCTGACGTAGAGTCAGCAGACCACTCATCCCTGTATAGTAGGATTGGTTCTGATCAATCGCTCGCTTGGCCGCCTCCTTGATATGATCTGGCGTTGTAAAATCAGGCTCCCCCAAGGTCAAACGCAAGACCCCAGGAATCTCCGAAATAGCCTGGTCAAATTGACGAATCAACGAAACTTGAATCTTATCTAACTGTTTATTAAAGCGCTTAGTTAAGTCCATAGATACCTCCTACTTTCAAAACGTATCTCTATTATACTACAAAAGCCCCCCGACCGCAAAAATACATTAGAGAATAGCTTTCCACTTTCTATTTTACTTTTCCTCTTTACAGGTCTATAATGGTAACAGATTCTATTTGGAGGTTTTTATGTCATTTCTATCAAAAAATGGAGCAGGCATCTTGGCCTGCCTTCTGATTTCAATCGTATCTTGGTATCTGGGCGGATTCTTCCCTGTTATTGGCGCACCCGTTTTTGCGATTTTTATGGGCATGCTTCTCCATCCCTTTCTCTCGCCTTATAAACAACTGGATGCGGGATTGACCTTTAGTTCTAAAAAATTGCTCCAGTATGCCGTTATCTTGCTTGGTTTTGGTCTCAATATCTCGCAGGTCTTCGCAGTTGGGCAATCTTCACTCCCTGTCATCCTTTCCACCATTTCAATAGCCTTGATTGTTGCCTACCTCTTCCAGCGCTTCTTTGCACTGGACACAAAACTGGCTACCTTGATTGGAGTAGGTTCTTCCATCTGTGGGGGCTCTGCCATTGCAGCGACAGCGCCCGTTATCCATGCCAAGGAAAAGGAAGTAGCCCAAGCCATCTCCGTTATCTTTTTCTTCAATGTCTTGGCTGCGCTCATCTTTCCAACGCTAGGTACCTGGCTTCATCTATCCAATGAAGGCTTCGCCCTCTTTGCAGGAACTGCGGTCAATGACACTTCCTCTGTAACGGCTACCGCCAGCTCTTGGGACAGTCTTTACCAGACCAATACCCTTGAGTCTGCAACCATTGTGAAACTCACGCGCACCTTAGCAATCATTCCTATTACGCTCTTTCTCTCCTACTGGCAAAGTCGCGAGCAAAAAAATAAGCAAGGTTTGCAACTGAAAAAAGTCTTCCCACTTTTTATCCTTTACTTTATCCTCGCATCTCTCCTAACCACCCTCCTGACCTCTCTCGGTGTGTCCAGTAGTTTCTTTACCCCTCTCAAACAACTCTCCAAATTCCTCATTATCATGGCCATGAGTGCTATCGGTCTCAAAACCAATCTAGTAGCTATGGTCAAATCCAGCGGAAAATCAATTCTTCTTGGAGCCCTTTGCTGGATTGCCATCATCCTCACCAGCCTTGGCATGCAAGCATTGATTGGTATTTTCTAACACAAAAGGTAGCCCACCAGCTACCTTTTTCTTATGCTTCCTCAATCAAGCGTGTATGTTCTCTCTTAATACAACGATTCATCACGATGTCATCACATCCACCAGCACGCAAGATTTCTTCCGCTTCTAGACTTTCAAGTCCTAGCTGTGCCCAAAAAATCTTGGCGTCAGCTTTGAGAAAATCACGCGCCACATCAGGCAAAAACTCGCTGCGACGGTAAACATTGACAATATCTACAGGAAAAGGAATCTCAGCTAGACTAGCATAAGCCTTTTCACCCAATATTTCGCCACCTGCCACCTTGGGATTGACTGGGATGATTTTATAACCCCGAGCCTGCATTTCCTTGGTCACTCGATTGCTAGTTGTTTCCTCACGGTCAGACAAGCCCACCACAGCAAGGGTTTTACTCGTTGCGAGATACTGACGAATCACGCCATCACTTGGATTAATAAATTCTTGACTCATAGAAATCCTCCTTTTTCATCAGTATAGCACAATTTGAAAAGGCTTGCATAATTCTACTACAAAAAGGAGGACTAGCCCCCTTTTTATTTAGCCTCGTACCAGGTTGCTCCCTCATTCTCATCCGCAATCAGGGGAACACTGAGTTGAATGGCTTCTTCCATGGTTTGTTTGACCAATTTTTTCATTTCTGCTAGTTCAGATTTAGGAACTTCAAGGACAATTTCATCGTGCACTTGCAGAAGCATCTTAGTCTGATAACCACCTGCAAGCAAGGCTTTATCCAGCTGAATCATGGCAATCTTGAGAATATCTGCTGCCGAACCTTGAATAGGAGAGTTGATAGCAGTCCGCTCCGCAAAACCACGAATGTTAAAGTTTCGCGAATTGATATCTGGCAACTCACGGCGACGCTTGAAGAGGGTCTCTACATAGCCCTTATCACGCGCCTCACGCACCACTTCATCCATGTAGTTTTTAATACCTGGGAAGCGTTCAAAGTAGGTGTCAATGTAGGCTTTGGCTTCCTTACGACTGATGCCCAGATTATTAGACAAACCAAAATCTGAAATCCCGTAAACCACTCCAAAGTTCACTGCCTTGGCATTGCGACGGTCGTTTGGAGTTACATCCTCAGGACGCTCAATACCAAAGACACGCATGGCTGTTGAGGTATGGATATCAGCCCCCTCTTGAAAGGCCTTAATCAAGTGCTCATCCTTAGAAATGTGTGCCAAAACGCGCAATTCAATCTGTGAATAGTCGGAGCTGAGAAGGACACTATCCTCCCACTCTGGCACAAAAGCCTTCCGAATCAAGCGCCCTTGTTCCAATCGGGCAGGAATATTTTGCAAGTTTGGATCCACACTAGACAGACGACCTGTTTGGGTCAAATCCTGCACATAGCGAGTATGAATCTTGCCATCAGCCAAAATCCAGTCCTGCAATCCAATTACATAAGTCGATTGAATCTTAGCAATTTGACGGTAATCCAGGATTTTCTTAACAATCGGAGCAATAGGAGCCAGGCGCTCCAAGACATCCACCGCTGTCGAATAACCTGTCTTAGTTTTCTTAGTGTATTCTAGAGGTAGCCCCAATTTTTCAAAAAGAAGCACGCCCAACTGCTTAGGCGAGTTGATATTAAACTCCTCACCAGCCAGTTCATAAATCTCCTGAGTCAGTTTTTTAATGACAAGCTCATTTTCAGCCTGCATCTCAAGCAAGGTCTCTTTCTTGACTGTAATCCCAGCAATTTCCATCTTGGCAAGGACAAAAGCCAGAGGTTGCTCCATATCATAAAGAAGCTCTAATTGCCCATTTTCGCTGAGTTTTTCAAGCAAAATAGGCTCTGTTTCGACCAAAACTGTAAGCTTACGAGCTAAATGCTCCAAGAATTTCTCGCGTTCAGGAATGGCCTTTTTAACACCCTTACCGTAGAAGATCTCATCATCAACCAAGTAAGTCTGACCATAAAGACTAGCAATAGTCGCAATTTCATTGTTCTCCACAGTCGAAAGGAGGTATTTAGCTAAACGGCTATCAAAAGCAGGCGCCTGTAAATCCACACCAAAACGATTCAAAAGAACTTTGGCCTTTTTAAAATCATAAACTCTCAGAGGTGTTTTTTCTAGAAAATCCTTGAAAATAGGCTCTTGCAAAAGGTTAAGCTTGTCTGTAGCATAGAGCTTATCCCCACAAGACCAGGCAAATCCAACCAAATCATCCGTATGGTAATTCTCACCAAAAAGCTCAAAATGGAAGATAGATTCTTCATTCAGCATGTCTTGACTAACTTGGTCAACGATAGTAAAGTCCAAACTCTCAGCCACATCAGTCGAAGATGCATTTAAAGCCTGCTTAAGCTGTTTGAAGCCCATCTCATCGTAGAATTTCCCAAGATTTTCCACATCTGGACCACTATAGACCAAATCCTCCAAACCAATCTCAATCGGTGCCTCGGTATCAATAGTCGCCAGTGTTTTAGACAAAAAAGCCTGCTCCTTATCATTGATTAGATTTTCCTTCATCTTAGAAGCCTTCATCCCATCGATATTCTCATAAATCACCTCGAGCGAACCATGCTCCAGCAAGAGCTTGATACCCGTCTTTTCACCAATTTTGGTCACCCCAGGGATATTATCCGACTTATCACCCATGAGCGCCTTGAGATCGATAAACTGAGTCGGTGTGATGCCCATCTTTTCCATGAGATATTCTGGCGTAAAGGCCTCAAACTCAGCCACACCTTTCTTGGAAATCTCAACCACCGTATGCTCATCCGTCAGTTGAATCAAATCCTTGTCCCCACTGACAATGGTAATATCAAAACCATCTTGCTCAGCTAACTTATCCAGTGTCCCAATAATGTCATCCGCCTCATACTGAGCTAACTCATAGTGACGAATCCCCATATGATCCAGCAACTCACGAATGAAGGGAAATTGCTCACGAAACTCATCAGGAGTCTTAGCTCGACCACCCTTATAGTCCGCATACATCTCTGTCCGGAAGGTCGTCTTTCCCGCATCAAAAGCCACCAAAATATGACTCGGCTCAACCCGTTCCAACAAATGGCTCAACATCAACTGAAAGCCATAAATCGCATTGGTATGCAAGCCAGCCGCATTCTTAAAACGGTCCAACTGCTGATAGAGGGCAAAAAACGCCCGAAAAGCAACAGAAGACCCATCAATCAATAATAATTTTTTCTTATCCATACACCCATTATAAAGGAAAGCACCAAAAAATACCATTGAGAAGAGCGATACCCAATATTTTTCACACTTTTTCCGAATAAATAGATAGAGCCAAAGAATCCAGTAAACCTAGATTTGAAAATGTGCTATAATGAAAGGAGAAAGAGTATGGCATTACGTCATCCGGGCATCAGCCCAACCAATGACTTGGTTGCTAAGAAAATTTTCAGCAATCCAGAAATCACTTGTCAATTTATCCGTGATATGCTGGACTTGCCAGCCAAAAATGTAACGATTTTGGAGGGAAGTAACATTCACGTATTACCCTCCATCCCTTATTCAGCGCAGGATTTCTATACCAGTATAGACGTCTTGGCAGAGTTGGACAATGGCACGCAGGTTATTATCGAAATCCAAGTTCATCATCAGAATTTTTTCATTAAT
>JAWFOO010000012.1:0-67793 GCA_032511625.1 Streptococcus mitis
CATTGACTAAAATGACTTCTATATCTTGATAGGTTTGCTTTCGAATACTTTCTAGACATTCTTCCAGATATTCTTCCACGTTATAAACTGGAACGATTAAGCTAATCATAAAACAGCTTCCTTCTCATTCATTTTTATTCATCTGAATTTACTTTCTAATTCCATTTTTTAGTTTCCACAAAAAATGATAAACAGGGAAAATGATCGAATTATAATATTTTGGACAAATATTATAGAGGCGAATCATACGCGAACTTTTTGCAAGCTCAGGATTTTTCTTGGTGATAGTTACATAGTCGGCTAATTTCTGATTATAGACATCTGCATATGGATTTCCTTTTTGGATATAGTCTTGATAATGCATGGTTGCTACATGAACTAGGAAGCTGCCAATGTAAGGAAGAAGTTCTTCCCTATCAGAATACAAGTCTATTAATTGGTCACTGACTGTAAAGATATCTAAATTTTTAGGAGTAAAGGTTCGATGCATGATACTAGCTTGATGTTGTCGATAATAATAACCTTTATAATCAATCTTAATGATTTTTCGAATATATTTTAACATTCCAATTCCACAATAAACATCTTCAAAAATCACCCCATCTATATAAGGAACAGCTTCAACAATTGATCTTCTATAAAGTTTTGTAACTGCATTAACATTTAAAACATGTTTAGGGAAAATTTTTACTGCTTCTTGAGAGTTCCCTTCGAATAGAATACTTGGTTCTTTAAAACTTTTAGCAAGAAATTCCTCGTTAGATACGGTAAACTGACTTTCCACAATATCTACGTCTTCACGCATATAGTGCATTAAGGTTTCTAAATAGTTCGCTAGAATCATGTCATCACTATCTACAAATGCAATAAACTCCCCTCTTGAAGCTGCTACACCAGTATTTCGTGCAGCGCTCAATCCTTGATTCTCTTGATTCAACAAGTGAAAGCGACGATTCTCTTTACAATAACGTTCACAAATAGCTTTTGATCTATCTGTTGAACCATCATTGACTAAAAGGACTTCAAAGTCTGTGTAGGTTTGGTTTTGAATGCTGTCTAAACATTCTTCCAGATAAGTTTCTACATTATAAACAGGTACGATTACACTAATCATTCTTTATCCTAACCTTATTTCCTTAATCCAATTTCATCCAAAAGTGTCTTTGTAAAATCTTTTTGAATGGCATTTACCTTGTTATTAACTTTTTTTCGTTCTTCAATATAAGGATCTTCAGATTTCATGACACTCGCTAGGAAATCTAATAAATCATGCGAATCACGAATGACACTTCCCACCATTAAACTCTTCACATCTTCAAACACAAAGCCTCTTTTTTCTTTGTATTCCTCATAATCATTAATGGTAAATGCTACGGGTCTATTTAATAAATAATAGTCTAAAAATACTGAAGAATAATCTGTAATCAATGCACTGGTTGTGCCCAAAAAGGTATATAAAGTCCCATACTGCTCACTAATGATATCTTCTGTCAATAGATGAATGGTCGAATAATTCATTTCAAATTTTAACTGAGATTCCTCAAGAGGATGAAGTTTAATGTAAAGTTGATAGCCATAGTTTGAAAGTAGTTCTTCTATGTTTTGAAAATCCTCTTCTTCTAATGAAAAAATCAATGCTGCTTGGCTATCATGATAGTTTTTAGAATTACGGTAGGTTGGCATCCAGATAATTTTCTTCTCTTCTTTCTCTTTAAAGAGTTCATCATTTCGAATATTACCAACAAGAAGCATCTGCTCGTCTTTAGCATTAAAGGCTGCTTTCATAATTGGAGTAAATAAATCTGAAGAAGAGACTAATTTTGTAAAGAAATTATAGTCAATCTTTTCCATGCCAACTTCAAGATTGCCAATTTTTTTCAAGGGCATTCCATGCCACAAGTTGACAACCATCTGCTTTGAAGCAGGCTTTACAGGATACTTGCCAAAAGAATAGAAAAAATATTTAGATGTTAAAAAATAAAAGAAACCTCGATAAATTGAAACATACTTTATATCATTCTCTTTTTCTAAATGATAAAAATCATTTGAAGCACAAACGATCTCATATGTTTCCTGATAGTCATTATCCACTAAATAGTGATAAAGTGTTCTAAGATTATCTCTGAACCCCCAATTAGAATAGAGAACAATTCTGTTCCTTTTCTTGGGAATCATTTTATTTATTTTATAAGTAAAATCACTTACTTTAAACAGTAAGGGTTTCAAATAGTTGATCATTCTCTTTTTAAACCTTGCTTATAAATTTCTTTTAAATTTTGAACATTTTCTTCAATGTCAAACGGCTTTAAATGTTCATTCAAGGATCGTTGGTTCTCCATAATTGGTGTTTTTTTTATATAGTTTACCCATTTACACTTATCTAGAGGCATAGCTGTACAAAGTTCACCAACTATCTGAGTTGTCGGATCAATTGTTTCATTCATGAGAATATTGACTCCAGAACATTGAGCTTCTACCAGTACCATTGGGAAACCTTCATACAAAGATGGAAAGGCAAAAATATCAAAGGCTGAATAAAATTTATGAACATCTTCTCTTTTTCCTGTAAAGATAATATTCTTCAATTCCTTACTTTTTCCTTCTAGAATTGAACGATCTGGTCCTTCACCAACAAAGAAAAAAGTAACATCAGGCAATTCTTTAGCAATTTCAATCAAAAAACTCTGGTTTTTGAAGGGATTTAAAATGCCAATCATCCCAACTACTTTCTGATGTTCAGCTATATGAAACTCTTTGCGAATTTCTTCTCGAAAAATCGGAGAAAACCGATACTTATTGATGTCAATTGCATTTGGAAGGATTTGAAAGGATTTCTTTCCAAATATCTTCAGTCCAGCTAATTGGCCACAAGAAATTCGATGGGTCGCATTTTTCAAAGCTAAAAAGACCAAAAATTGATTGCGAATACTTTTTAACCAAGTGTCTGAAAATTGGCTACTATGATTGTGGTAAATCCTAACTGGAACACCATTTTTCCGAGCATAGTAATTATGTATAAAAGCGGTTATAGGATTATGAACATGGAGAATGTCAATTTTATTCGTTTCATAAAATTGTCGGCACTCTCTTGCATAGGTAAATAGTTTAGAAATCTGTAGAGCTGGAAATACAATGCGTTTGATTTCTTTTTCATCTAGGTATTGATTAAATGGGAAATGAGCGTCACCATTTGATTCGCCAACCATATATTCAAACTCTTGATCATCAGTTGGGATATGATTCTTTATAAAACTTTGTACCCCGCTCATGGTATTCCTTACACCACCTGTTACATGTATGACCTGATATTTCATCCTAGTTTCCTTGATTCAAATCATTCTTTATCTTAGAGGTTGAAATTTCTTTTGTTCGTGGTAGGTAAACAACTTCTATTCCCAAATCACTTAAATAATCAAACTTGCCCTGCCAATCATCTCCAATGACAAACACATCAGCATGATACTTTTCGATGTCTGAGATTTTTTGATCCCAATTTTCTTCTGGTATGACAAGATCCACATATCTGATAGCCTCTAATAGCGATTTTCTTTCTTCGTAATCAAAATAACATTCTTTATTTTTTTCTAGTCTATTAAATTCATTGGTAGAAAGGGCGACTATGAGGTAATCTCCCAAAGCTTTTGCCCTTTTTAAGAGATTAATATGACCGTAATGCAATAAATCAAATGTTCCGTATGTAATGACTCTCTTCATATCTTCCTAATCACCTCTACATCTTCTCTCATTTTTTTCTTATAGACCCATTTCCTAACTGAATTCGGAAGAATTCGAACCGCATTACGAAGGAAAATATTTCTAAGAAATTCTACTAGACTAATGTCTCTTCTACGATAAAAATCTAATTGGAGCATAAAGTCCGTCTTTACATACAAGAAACCGCCTCTACGCAGATAGCTAGAATCGTTAGTCTGCATGACAACCAAGGGATCCTGGATATTCAAAAAATCCTTGGTTGGATTATCGTGTAACAATCTCATTGTGAGGTCATAATCCTCTAGGTAACGGAATTTACGATAATTACCAGCCCTCAAGATATATTCTTTTTTCATCATACTCGATGGATTATTAAAGGGATTTCTCATTTTCGAATATTGACGAATTTCGGCTGTAGTTTCTGGTACTTTCTTTAAGGCGGTAAACTCTGTATTTTTCTCTAGGATATTGGAACCAACCATGATGAGATTGGGATTTTTTTCAAAGGCTGCTAATTGCTTCTCAAACCTTGTTTCTAGAGAATAGTCATCACTGTCCATTCTTGCAATGAATTCTGTTTGGCATTGATTAACTCCAAAGAGAGAGGCTGGTCCTGAGCCTAAGTTTTCAGGTAAATGAAAAACCTTTAAAATTGGAATCTCTCTCTGTAACTTTTGGATTTCTATTTCTAACTCTTTAGTCAATTCGCCATCACAAACTAAAATGATTTCTGTCGGTTTAAGGGTCTGTTGATAAGAACTTAGTAAACTTTTCCTTAAATTTCTAGGAGTTTCTTTTTTATAGACTGTCGTTAGAACTGAAAATTTCATTTTATAACTCCTAAACCTAATTTCCAAATAACCAATCTACAATAACTGAACGGTAGGGAACGACATGGTACCAGTCAGCTTTAAAATAAACAATGACTAGAAAGATTGCAGCATAAACCAATATCATCAAATAAAATAAAATCCATTGAACTTTTTTGTCACCTATTTTAGATAAAATCATAGGGATATATAGGCAAATAAAGGGGGTAAAATAGTGTGCGAATCTGCCAAAAAGACTTGTTTGCAAAGTTGACGCAGTAAATAAAAAGGAGATAAAGAACAAAGTTCTTATAAATTCTTCTTCAGTCGATAATTTCTGTTTTCTAATCACTAATTCACCAAATACCAGAACCATACCATACCAAATTGTTAAAAATACAGGTGCCCATTTATTGCTTTCCAAAAACCATGATGACTCCAGATAGGAAGTATACTGGGGAAAGAAAGAAATAAAGATAGTTGCAATTTGTTTGATAAAAGGTAAGATGATTAGAAATACAAGAAACACAAATTGATATATTCTTTTGTTTAAAACGATTTTTTTAAGAGGGAAAAACAAGAGGCAGACGATACCAGATGTATGAAATAAGGGAGTTAGTAAGATAAATACCCATGCTAAAATCTTCTTGTTTTTTACTACGTAGTGAAACCCTAAAAAACTTAAAGCGATTGCTAGACCTTGCCTGATATTTGATAAAGAATAAAAAAAGAGTCCTAACGAGCTGAAGTAAATCAGTAAACTCATGTAAACATTTTTAGAATGCTTATAAAGCACAAGAAACCAGGCAATTAAAGTTATAAAGGCATAAGAAAATAATAAAAATGGATAGTGCTCACTAAAGTTTCTTAGAAAAATATTACTTACTAAATAACCAAGTTCAAATCGAGAACGAAATAGATTTGATAAATCCGGAAGTTGTAAATGATTCGATTCAAAAATATGGATATAAGTTCCTAAGTCTCCTCCGACGCTAGAAGTACGAAAACCCGCAATGATTAAAAAAAAGAAAAAAGTCGGAAGAACAAGGAAACCTAATTCTTTTGCTTTATCCTCATATTTCAATGAGAAAAAGGCAAGAAAAGAGACATAGACGAACATTAAAAGATAGATTGTCATTTTTTCTCTCCTGCCTTTCAAATAGTTAGTTTAATAATAGTAATAATAGGTGTCTTTATGTGAATCCATTTTATTCATTATCACACCAAGTAGCCTAGCTCCAACATGGTCTAATCTTCTTTTTGCTTCTATTATTTGTCGTCGTTTTGATTTTTTGATATCTACTACCAGAAGGGTAGCATCCGAAATACTGGCTAAAACTTGGGCATCAGTTGCTGCTAGCAAGGGAGGTGTATCGATAATGACATAGTCATAAAAATCTTCAAATGCTTTAAGTGTTTCATCCATCGAAGAACTAGCTAACATCTCAGAAGGATTAGGCGGAACAGGTCCTGAAGTCAGTACATCTAAATTCACATCATTTATCGTTAGATGATTAATGGAATCTACACCAGATCTTTTTAATAAGAAGGTGCTGAGACCCTCGGTATTACTTACCTCTGTTAATTTATGTTGGGTTGGTTTACGCATATCTGCGTCTATGATAATCACTTTTTTCCCTTGTTGAGCCAATGAGGCAGCAAGATTGATACTGACTTCACTCTTTCCTTCATTTGGGTTGGCACTTGTAACGACAATGATTTTAATATTTTTTCCAAATTCTGAGAACTGAAGATTACTCCTTAAAGTTCTAAAGGACTCAGCTACGATGGATTTACTGTTATGAATAACTTCGATATGCATGTCACTCACCTCTTCTCTTTCTCTCTATAGTCGGAATCATCCCGAGAACAGGTGTTCCCACTAACTCTTCCAAGTCTTCGTAAGAATCAATCGAATCACTCAGTACATATTTGATGAAAATAACATTAAATCCTACAAAAGAAAATACTAGAATAGATACAAGAAGATTCTTCCATAGAACGGGATAAACTGGAGAATCACTTCCCAGTGCTTCTGTAACAACTGACAAGTTGTCGCGCCCTAATCTATCTGCTGTAAATTTCTTGTACTGAGACACATACTCTTTAATATAACGTTCAGCTAAATTTCGATCTAGTCCTCTCACTGTTATTGTGACCAACTGAGAACCTGAGTCATTTGTTAATTTAACAGACTTGATTTTTGAAATTTCATCTGGTGATAAGCTTAATGCTTTATTGGTCTCATCTTTTACAGGGGGAAGATCTGCTATCTCTAAATAAGTCTTAGCTTGTCTTTGAAAGAGGTTTATAGCTTCAATCGTTTGCGCATCATTATTTTGCCCATTTGTTTGACTTGAAGTGTTCTTCATTATGAGCTTAGAGGATACACTGTATATAGGAGAAATGATAAAAACAGTATATAGACCAACTGCTGTCGTCCCTACTATAGTAAATAGAAGTAAAAATAGTAGTTTGCTTTTTATCAAAGAAAAAACTCTATTAATATTTTTATTAAAAATAGTCATATTATTGTTTGTTTCCTTTTATTTATTTTTTCTTTCTTAGAACTACCTAGATCCGTTCCCGGTAACCATCACTTTAATTGTTTTTAATAGTATAAGAAAATCTAACTTGATACTTTCGTGATTGATATAGAATAGATCGTAGACTAATTTATCTTTAGGAGTTAATTCATAACCACCATTTACTTGAGCCCATCCTGTGATTCCTGGGCGGACAGCTAAACGTTCATTAAAATTAGGGATATCTTTCAAAAATTCATTGATAAACTCTGGTCGTTCTGGTCGTGGTCCAATAATGGACATCTCACCTTTAATTACATTAATGATTTGTGGTAATTCATCAATTCGTGTTTTACGAATAAAACGTCCAACTTTTGTAATGCGTGTATCATTTTTGCTCGCCCATTTATGACCGTTCTTTTCAGCATCTTGATACATGGAGCGGAGTTTATAAATTGAAAACCTTCGTCCATTTAAACCAATTCGTTCTTGTATGTAAATAGGATTACCACTTGATTCGATTACAATAAAGATACATGCTATTAAACAAATCGGGATAATTAATAGTAATGAGGGTATAGAAATTAGAAGACCTATAATTCTCTTAATTCTCCTATACATAAGCATCATTCTCCTAGAAAAAACTAAGGCGCACGCATATATATGCGTGCGCCACTCACTACGTTGATGCATATATATATATATATATAGTTCCAAGTATAAAAAAGTTAGAACTAGTAAAAATATGTATATTTACCAAGAATTAAATCATACAGTTCAATATAACATAAAAAAATAAGATTTTCAAGCTTACGTGATTAAAATACAGGAAATACACCTAAATTAAATGTTGCTAAATATTTTTGTTCGATATAATCAACTGAGGATTCACTAAAAATAATTCTTCTGCTCTTTCCTTTCCATACTGATGACTAATCGCGTCAAATGCTTGCTTCATATATGGTGGTCTTGAGCTTAGATTATGCATATCGCTAGCCACACAGTGAACTAGATTATAGGATAGAAAATACTGAGCTCTTTTTTTGAGTAAGCGATACTTATCCCCAAACATTTTAGGCTTAAGAACACTTGAACTATTTATTTGAGTATAACATCCCATATCTATCAGCTCTTTAACTCTTTTTTCATTTTTTTCTAGTTCAGCATAGCGTTCAATATGGGCAATGACAGGTCTAATACCTAACAATAAAACTTTATTTACTGCATTGCGGATTTCCCAATAGGGGGTGGTCGGGCTGAATTCAATCAAAGCATATTGTGTATCGTTCAGAGTAGGAATCTGCTTGCTTTCCAATTTGTCAAGAGCATCTTGGGTGAAGTATATTTCAGCTCCATATAAAAGAGTTAAGTCAGGCAGTTCTTTCTTAGCAAGTGCTTGAACCTCTTTAAAGTTGGTCATAATTGTATCTTCTGGAGTTTCAAACATATTTTTACGACGATGTGAAGTGGATACAATTGTACGAACTCCCTGTGAAAAAGCTTCTTTCAGAAGAGCTAGGCTTTCTTCAATTGTGCTTGGTCCATCATCTACACCAAAAACAATGTGAGAGTGGATATCAATCATGTAATATTTCCTTATATAATAGAGTTTTAGTTACTGTAATAAATAATTCCTGCATTTATATATAAGTATTTAGAATAACCTATAAATATTGGTTTATACAGTTTGTTTTCCTGATGTTATTATACTACGAAACATTAAAATAAGCTACTTATAATTAAGTCTCTCATAATATTTTAAAAGTTATCCAGTATAATAAAGCATATATCAATAAGCGTGTTTTGTTTTCGAATAAATCTGTTGAGAATAATAATGACACTGACTATTAAAACTAACACCTACCATGGCATTTCCACGGCAGGTGTTACTTATATCAATAATCGTTCTAAAAATGGTTTGATGCAGTTGAGAAGAATTCCATCTATCCAGCTTTCTTGTGCTGAGGATAGATGTTCTGTCTGAAGGCTTTCTTTTAAGAAGTCTCGGACTTGTTCTGGTGAGATTTCAAACTCAAAAGCTTTCATTTTATAGAAAAAGTTGATGAGATGATCTGACAGGTATTGGGTTGAAAAGGGAACTTCTCCACTTTTTCGATATTCTAATAAGAGTCGAGCAAATCGGGATTTTTCTTCAGGAAGGTCACGAAAATAGGAATTGAGGAGCCAAGTCTGCTTCTGTTTTCTTTCAACTGGATCCTGACTCGCAATTCGTTGGTCTTTTTCCAGCTCTTTTTGATATTGTTTGGCCTTGATGGCCCGTTCTGTTCTATTTTTACCAAAAAGAATTTTCTCCCATTTGCGTTCTTCTTGAGTCAGGGTTTCTGTAAAACCAAAATAATCTTGATAAGCCCGCTCTGCTGGGCCCATGGCTAGAACTAGATTGTCTGCATACTGCTTGGCTATTTTATCCCTCTTCTTGCGCTCTTTCTCTGCCTGAATACGGAGTTCTTGTTCGTAGTCAATTTTCTCCTTACCTAGCTTGACAAGGTAGAGTTGGTCATCTGGTTTTCCAAGTAAAAAGGGTTTGATACACTTTTCAAGGACTTCTTCCATCCGAGCCTTTTTCTTGGGCTCTGCCTTAGTCCAACTTCCTCCCTGAAAGACTTCTAAGAAAAGCTGGTAGTCACTCTCAGGCGCAAATTGATTGCCACGATTGGGTTTGAAAACACCTTTTTCCCAGAGCCATTTTAGAAGTCGCTCGTCAAAGTCACTTTTATTGACCTTGATTTTTTCCTTTTTCTGGGCTTTTCTGGTCAGATTTTCAACCTTTCTGAGCAGTTTTTCTTCCTCTTCCAGTTGCTGGTCAAGGGTCAATCGATGAAAATGACGAACACAGTCGCTACCAATCGGAAAGAGGCGTTGACCTGTGACACCGTTAAAGAGTTCGTAGGCGTACTTGATGGCATTTCCACAGACACAATTGCTACGGCCGATACCGTTAAAAATCAAGGAAACTTCATTCCATTCCTTGGTAGCTTGTTCCCAAGTATCAGCTTTTGAAGCCTGTAAAACCGCATCATGCAGGGATTTTCTAACTGGAAGTGTCATGAGGTCTCCTTTCTAATACTCAATGAAAATCAAAGAGCAAACTAGGAAGCTAGCCACAGGTTGCTCAAAACACAGTTTTGAGGTTGTAGATAAGACTGACGAAGTCAGCTCAAAACACAGTTTTGAGGTTGTGGATAGAACTGACGAAGTCAGTAACCATATCTACAGCAAGCTGAAGCTGACGTGGTTTGAAGAGATTTTCGAAGAGTATAAATTATACTTTTACAACTTGAACCTCGTCTTTACCGAGTAAAATCAAGTATTTTTCAATATTTTCAATCGAATAGGATCGTGATAAAGCTTCTCCGTATAGGGATAACTGACCACGATAGCGGTCTACGAGTTGACTCGGTTCATCATAGCGGTCTGTCTTATAGTCAAACAGAACAATTTTATCTTCGTAAAGTAGATAGCCATCAAGGATACCACGGACAACGAAGTCTTCCTGACTCTTTTGGTCTCGTTTGAGCATGGAAAAAGGTTGCTCGCGATAAAGATGGTTGGTATTAGCGAGAATTTCCTGACCGAGTGCTGTGTCAAAGAATGCAAGAATTTTAGCAAGATTGATCTTGTCTCTGACAGCTTGGCTAGTTTGAACTTGTTTGAGAGTTTCTGTCAGGCTAGCAAGAGTTGGTCGCTGACTGAGATCCATTCTCTGCATGAGTTCGTGGGTGGCACTACCAATCTCAGCTCCTGTTACCTTTTCTTTGGTTGAAAAATCTGGCAAATCAAAGTTGATTTTCTTGTCTACTGACTGTCCTTGACTTGCAATCTCAACACCTTCCATATCCATAACAGGTTCGTAGAATTTCTTGATTTGACTTGGGGTTTGAACACTAGGAAGTTCAATGGCTGCGCGGTGAAGAGTATTATAGACTTCCACTTCTTTCAGCATTTCAAGCGCTTCTTTAATGGTATCTGACTGACGATTGTCTACTTGGGAGCTATCTTGGAGAGGGTTCTTGGTTTCCAACTCTCCGATAGCTTCTCTAGTCAGCTGATCATCGCCAACAAAACGATAGCTAAAGTTGAGATGATCCTTGGCAAATACTTTACTGATAGCCCAAATCCAATCTTGGAAATTCTTGGCTTGCAGTCTAGTGTTGCTGTTTAGTTTTCTATTTTTAGCTGCAGGAAATTCTTTGCTCTCCAGCTTTTCACGAGAGCCCTTACCGACAAGATAGAGCTTTTTCTCAGCCCGCGTCATGGCAACATACAGCAGACGCATCTGCTCTGAATAGCTTGCCAGCTGTAATTCCTCTTCATTCTGTATATAAGTTAGGCTAGGAATGGAGAGTTTGATGGTTTTAGGATAGTGATCTTCCACTGCTCCTGTCTCCATTTTGGCAATGTATTTGACACCTAATCCATTTTTACGGCTGAGAATGACTTCTGACATGCTGTCTTGCTTGTTGAAGTCCTGATCCATGTTGAGAATAAAGACGTAAGGAAACTCCAGTCCTTTACTCTTGTGGATGGTCATGAGTTCTACTGCATCCTTGGGGGGTGCGACAGCCACGCTCGCAAGATCGTGCTGGGCTTCCAAGACTTGGTCAATCATACCAATAAAACGAGACAAGCCCTTGAAATTGCTCTTTTCAAATTGATCAGCACGTAGAGCTAGGGCGTAGAGATTAGCCTGTCTAGCAGGACCATTTGGCAAAGCTCCGACATAATCGTAGTAAAAACGGTCGTTGTAAATCTTCCAAATCAAGTCATAGAGGGAGTGGGTTTTGGCATACAGGCGCCAAGAAGCTAGGATCTCCATGAATTGGGTTAGTTTCTCAGCTAGAGCTGTGTGGATCAAATTTTTATGGCTTGTTGTCTGTTTTTGAGCATTGACTAGCTTATCATAGAGATTCTCTTGGATTTTGTCCTCTGCTTTCTGAAGGGATAAACGTGCCAACTCGTCCTCATCAAAACCAAACATTGGAGACTTCATAAGGGCAACCAAGGCATAGTCTTGCAGGGGATTGTGAATGACACGAAGGGTGTCTAGCATGACTTGCACTTCTAGGGATTGGAGATAATTGTTTTGCTCGCCGTCTGTTTTGACAGGGATCCCATACTCAGACAAGGCAAGGAGAATCTGGTCATTTCGACTGCGACTGGAGGTCAAAAGGGCAATTTCCTTAAATGCCACACCTTTCTCCTGATGAAGTTTAAGAATCTCCTTGATAACTAAGCGCATCTCACCAGTTAGTTTCGTTTCTGTTTGACTCTCTTCTTCCTCACCTGTATCGTCCTTGTCGTAGAGGAGAAATTCTGCCTTGTTGTCAGGGTTAGGAGTTAGTTTGGTATTGGCAAAAACAAGTTGGTGCATGTTATCATAGTTGATTTCGCCGACCTCTTGGTCCATAAGGCGTTCAAAGACATCATTGGTTGCTGACAGCACTTCTGAACTACTACGGAAATTTTCTTTGAGGAGAATGAGCTTGCCCTCTTTTGGATTTTGCGCATAGCGTTGGAATTTTTCATTAAAAATCTGCGGATCTGCCTGACGAAAACGATAGATGGACTGCTTGATATCCCCCACCATAAAGCGATTGTGACCATTCGACAGCAATTCCAACATCCGTTCTTGAATGTGGTTGGTATCCTGATACTCATCGACCATGACTTCGTGGAAACGCTCCTGATACGCCTCACGAACTTGCGGGAAATTTTCTAAAATCTCAATAGTGTAATGGCTGATATCAGCGAATTCAAAGGCATTTTCCTGACGTTTACGCTGACGATAAGCCTCCACAAAATCACTCATAAAGGTTTGGAAAGTCTTAGCTAGTTCCCATGTATCTTCATGATAACGTTCTTGATAGTCGAGAATGGTTATCTGGTCTGACAGTTGACCTAGTTTAGCAAACTGGGTCTTTCTCTCTTCATTGTAGGCATCAGCCAGGGGCTTCAAATCAGCCTTACGACTTGCATTGGTCAGAGCCCGACCATTTTTCTCCTTCGAGATGGTGACAACACGCGCAAGCACTGCCTGATAAGCCTGACTATCGGACTCTTGATTTAAGGAGCCAATTTCATCTAAAATCAACTGAACATTTTCTAGATAAGCAGCCTTTGGAAACTCCTTAGCATCATTATCCAGATGGTAACGGAAAAAGCTTTCCAAGTCCCAAAGGGCTTGCTTGATTTGCTCAGTCAGTTTTTCTTTTTCACTGGTAAAATCAGCTTTTTCAAAGCCTTTTAGGAAAGACTTACTTAACCATTTCTGAGGGTTGCTGGTGGATTGGAGGAAGTCATAGATTTTATAGACTTGCTGGCGTAGCCCCCGTTCATCTTTTCCACGTCCAGCAAAGTTTTTCAGCAAATGACTAAACTTTGCTTGCTGTTTACCCTGGTAATGCGCTTCAAAGACCTCATGGAAGACTTCGTTTTTTAGAAGGAGTTGCTCGCTCTGGTTTTGTAAAATACGGAAATTAGGCGCAATATCAATTAGATAACCATGTTTGCCAAGGAATTTTTGTGTGAAAGAGTCCATAGTTCCGATAGCAGCGTTGGGTAGGTCTGCCAACTGGCGGCCTAAGTGTTGTTTGAGCTCGACACCATCCGTCTCTTGGATTTGTTGGCTGATTTTTTTCTCCAAACGTTCCTTAAGCTCAGTCGCAGCCTTGACGGTAAAGGTTGAGATAAAGAGTTGAGAAATTTCGACACCACGCGCTAACTGATCCAGAATGCGCTCGGCCATGACAAAGGTTTTACCAGAACCAGCCGATGCTGAAACCAGGATATTCTGACCAGAAGTGTAGATGGCTTCGATTTGCTCGGCAGTTTTCTTTTGTTCCTTGCTCGAATTCACTTCTGCATCTTGCAGTTTTTGAATTTCCTCCTCAGTTAACAAGGGAATGGGCTTCATCGATTCAACTCCTCTCTTATTTTTTCAAACCAAGCTTGCTTGAGTTTTTCTCCGACCAGACGTTTGCCATCAGCTAGATCTAACTTCTCTAGGAAACGGGCTTGACCCAAATGGTAATTGGCTTCAAAGCCTGTGATGGCTTGGTGTTGGTGAACATACGGTGCAATACTTCTGCCGTTTTCAGTATAAGGGTTAATGGCGAACTGACCTTCTAAAATTTTCTCAGCTGCTTTCTTGTAAAGATGGGCATTGTAGTCCAGTAGGAGCTGGAATTCCTCATCCGTCAGCTGATTGGCCTTGTTTTTATTGTAAAATTCGCCCAAATGACTGCTTTCTTTTTCTAAAAAGAGGCCTTGGTATTTCATTGACTTGCTAGCTTCTACTACTGCACCTGCCAGACTTTTAACGGCCATCAGAGATTGGACAGGCTCAGCCATTTCCAAGTACATGGCACCAAAAAAGTTCTGCTCCCCTTCTCTTTTTAAGGCGGCTAGATAAGTTGGCAACTGGGAATTGAGCCCATTAAAAAAATGAGGAAACTGGAACTGAGTCAGACTCGATTTGTAGTCTACCACTCCAATCGCCCCATCAGCTTTCAATCGGTCAATGCGGTCAACCTTTCCTCGTACAAAGACACTGCGTCCATTGTCCAATTGAATAAAAGCCTGCTCTTTTCCACCAAAATTTGCTTCTTCTTTGATGGTTTCGATGGCTGGATTGTGTCGGAGAATATGTCCAGTTGTGCGAGCTACATCAAGTAGAACTTCCTTGGTAAACTGGGCTTCTAAACTTTCTTGATAAATAGCCTCAAATTCGCGTTCCTGACTGGTTTCTTGAATAGCTTGTTCTAGACGGTTGTCAAAGGAATCTTCGTCAGGCAACTGCAAGGCGCGTTCAAAAATGCGGTGCAAGAAATTTCCGTGACTGCGGGCATCAGGACGCAGGCGTAATTCTTCTTGCAAGCCTAAAACGTAGCGAAGAAAATAACTGTATTGGTTCCGGTAAAACTCTGTCAAACCAGAGGTAGAAAGGTAAAATTCCTGTTCAGCAGGATAGAGAGCTTGTAAGGTATCCTTGGCTAAGGGCTTGCTACTCGGGCTGCTTGGGAGGGCTGGATTTTCCAAACCTTGCTGGTCTAGTTTTTTACCTATGACACGCGCCAGAACCTTGACAAAGGTCAAATCTTGCTCAGTCTCACTCATCTCGCCCTGCTGGTGATAGGCAACCAGACTAGACAAAAGACTATGATAGGACCCAATATTTTCCTTAGACAGCCCTTTGTGATTCATCCTCTTCTCTTTCCGACTAAATCCAAAATGGACCAACTCTTGAAGATAGGCAGATTCCTTACTTTCACTTTCGTTAAAAAGGCTTGGAGCCGACAAGACCAACTGCTTACGAGCAGAATTGACCAAGGAAAGCATAGTATAGCGATTTTTCTTGAGATTTTCACTGCTGGCAATCAGCAATTGTGCCCCTTCCTCCGTCGCTTGGTTTAAGCTTTGTCTTTCTTCATCTGTCAAAATACTGGTATTTTGCGCAATTTTTGGTAAATTGTCCTGAGTCAGCCCAATGGCATAGACAAAGTCAGCAGTCAGAGGGGCAATCAAATCATAGCTCTGTACCAGAACGGTATCTACTGTTGCTGGAATGGTGCGATACTGAGATAGGCTCATTCCAGAATGAAGCAAGGCAAGAAAGTCCTCTAGACTAACTGATGAACCAGCAAAAACAGTCGCAAATTGTTCTAAAACATGGCAGAATGCCTTCCAAACTTCAGTCTGTCTTTCCTGCTCTAGGGTTTTCATGGTAGCTGTTAAATCTTGTAACTGCTTGGTCACCTCTCCTTCTTTTAGAAAGCTATTCCATTTTTGTAGGAGATTTTCAGCCTTTTGTTTTCGACTGGCAAAGAGGGTTTCAAGAGGTGTTAAAATACGCAGACGAAGAGCATTTAAACGTTCCAAATTAAATTTTCCATGGTGGGATTTGGTAAAGGTTTGCTGAAAGGCTGGCAAGCCATTGATACCAAGATAGCGGATATATTGCTCAAAAGCATCAATATCAGCCTGACTAAGGTCGGTATACAAACCTGTTCTAAGAAGGTTAATCAAATCCTCCTGACGGAAACGATAGCGTTTCAAAGCTAAAATAGACTCGACAAATTGTGTCAAGGGATGATGAGCCATGGATTCGCTTCTACCAAGATAGAAAGGAATCTGATACTGGTCAAAAATGGTTTTAAGCGATAACTGGTAAGAAGCTACATCCCCCAAGAGAATACGAAAATGCTTGTAGCTCAGGTCTGAGTTCTCATGTAATTTCTGACGAATGCTACGGGCTACTAACTCCAACTCCTCCTTTTGTGTCAAGCAAGACCAGATTTGTAAGTTTTCACGATACTTCTCATCGACATCCAATGTTAATTCTGAAAAGTCATAAGAAGACTCCAGCAAACGAGAGGCCTTGTCAAAACTATCCATCTGCTCATGAGTTTGAGAATAGTCCTGAGCAGGTGTTTGGTATTTAGCAGCTAAATGATGGAGAAACTCCACACTGGCTTGATAGAGATTGCCTTCAGCGAATGGACTGGTATAGGCTTTCTTACTAGCATAGGCTCCAATGACAATCTCAACTCCCTTGCCGTGAAGTAGGTCCACAATCCGCTCTTCCTCAGCAGAAAAACGAGTAAATCCATCAATAACCAAGGCGATTTGAGTAAAATCACTACTAACTTTGTCATTCTCAATAGCCTCAATCAAATGGGACAATTGACTTCCCTGAGCCAACTGACCTTGATTGAGGTAGGCCGTTACCTTCTCAAAAATCAAGAGTAAATCAGCTCGCTTGTCCTCATCCGTCAAACTCTCCAAGTCCAAAAAACTCATTTGAGCAGTCGTCATCTCATGATAAAGATCAATCAACTGCTGGATGAATTGAGTATCCTGCTTAATCGCACCATAAACACGTAAGTCTTTGGGATCAAGTTCGGCGAGGCATTTGTAAAAGGCCATCCCAAGACCAATGTCATCTAGACTGGTCTTGACAGGTAGGTCATTCAAAATCAGGTAACGAGCCATCTGCGCAAAGCGCGTGACGGTAATCGCAAAAGAAGCCTGCTGGGACAAGTATTCCAGCACGGCGCGTTCCTTTTCAAAAGAAAGAGAGTTGGGAGCGATGTAGAAGACCCGCTTGCCCACAGCAACTAGCTCTTCCGCCTCTCTGGTTAGAATTTCAGTCAAAGAAGTCCGAATATCAGTATAAAGTAATTTCATCTCTGCCTCGTTGGAATTTTTCATTACCTTTTATTATACCATGATTAGCCACCCAAGTCTGAAAATAATCAGTTCTTGTTAATCAGTTGAAAAGAAAATGCCGGAAAGTTCCGACATTGTTTTAGTAAGCTAACTTCCTGAAAATAGGAGTAACCACACGTCCCAGAAGGCAGTGATATTGATGAAAATATGAACTACCATTGGATAGTAAAGACTTTTTGTCATGCGATACAATAGAGCAAAAATAAGCCCTCCACTAGCATAAATGAAAAAAGCAAGAGGAGTTAAAGCAAAATTGATATGAATATAACCGAAAATAATAGCAGAAAGCAAGACATCTCCGTACCAAGGCGAGTTTTTGAAAAAGGTTGTCATAAGCACACCTCGATAAATCAATTCCTCAGCAATAGGGCCGATGAAGCAAACGATGAGCAAGAAATAGGGTAATTCCTGTCTCCCCATCATTTCTATCGTTTCATTCAAAGAAATTTGATTTGAAGACGAGGGTATGAAATAAGACAAGAGGAAGTCCGACATATACGAAACGATGTAGCCCAGTAAAAGGTAGATAAAGTACCTCAGCTGCCACTTGAAATGAAAAGTTTTCTTTCCAGCAAAAACTAGTAGATAGATGACCGCTAATAAAAGAACTCCACTCTCCATCAAAAGCAGAATCTGAAAAAATTCACGACTTGCTGGTAGATAGGACTTTGTGAGATGGTTGAAAATCTTCCAAAACCAAGTTGATTTGTAAAAAATTAAGGACAATGCTAGTAAAATCTGAATAATCCGTTTTTTCATATTAAACCCTCTGTTTTCCTTGACTAGATTATTGAATATAATGGTTTATTTAACTGTATAACAAGTTTAGTATAGCATCTCTTTACAAAATATCCTCTTCAAATCATGAATTGTCATCAAAACATCTTAAACTGTAAAATCAATTAGCCCCAAGCTTCCTATCAATTTCTTCTCCAAAATATGCTATAATAATACCAAAAGATAAAGAAGGAAAAACTATGATTAAACTACTAGCCTTGGATATGGACGGAACTCTCCTCAATGAAGCCAAGGAAATCCCACAAGCTCACATCGCTGCTATTCACCAAGCCATTGAAAAAGGTGTCAAACTGGTTCTCTGTACGGGTCGCCCCCTTTTCGGCGTCCTCCCCTACTATCAAAAACTGGGGCTGGACCTCCAGAATGAGTATGTCATTGTTAACAACGGTTGCTCAACTCACCAGACCAGTGATTGGGGGCTAGTTGACTGGCAAGAACTCAGTCCGGCTGACATTGAATATCTCTATGAGCTTGCTGAAAAGAGTGAGGTTCAGTTGACTCTTTTTGATGAGGAACATTATTTTGTCCTCGGTGGCAAGCCTAATGAAATCATTCAAAATGATGCCGACCTAGTCTTTTCAGACCTGACTGAAATTTCACTAGAGGAAGCGACTAGTGGCAAGTATCGTATGTTCCAAGGTATGTTTTTGGGTACAGAGAGTCAAACAGATGATTTTGAAGAGCGTTTTGCTGAGGAACTCTGCCAACGATTCAGTGGAGTTCGTTCGCAGCCTGTCATTTATGAAGCTATGCCACTTGGTACGACAAAGGCTACTGCTCTTTCTCGACTAGCAGAGATTTTGAAGATTGATTCCTCAGAAATCATGGCCATGGGCGATGCCAATAACGATATCGAAATGCTCCAGTTTGCAGGGTTGGGCATTGCTATGGGAAATGCCAGCGATTATGTCAAATCTCTTGCGGATGCCGTTACAGCCAGCAACGAAGAAGACGGCGTTGCGCGTGCCATTGAGAAATATATTTTATAATTAAGAAGCCCAGCCCAGTTCGTGTCAACTGGGTTTTGATATTTAAGAATTCCTAAAACTTTAGAAACTCTTTAGAAATCCTTGAGCTTTCTTTGATTTCTATACTTTATACTAAAGTTAACAAAATAAATCAAAAGGAGAGAATCATGAAAACAGTACTTGATATTCATGGATTGTCCAAAAACTTTGACAAACAAGCTATTCTTCAGGATCTTCGTCTAACGATAAGAGAGGGAGATATTTATGGACTTATTGGGAAGAATGGAGCTGGGAAAACTACCTTGATAAAAATCATTACGCAACTACTGTTTGCGGATAAAGGAACTGTTTCCCTCTTTTCTAGTAAATCGGAAAATGAGTGGACCAAGGCTCTATCTCGAGTAGGTTCAGTGATCGAATCACCCGTAGCCCATAATCACTTGACAGCCTATCAAAATCTGAAATATTACTGTATGATTCGTCATATTCCAAATGCTGATCAAGTAATTCGAGAAACGCTGGACTATGTAGGTTTGCCAGATACAGGTAAAAAAGTCTTTCGAGATTTCTCTCTTGGAATGAAGCAAAGACTTGGTATCGCTATTGCCCTTATCTCCAAACCAGACTTCCTAATCTTAGATGAACCTATCAACGGACTTGACCCAATTGGTATCAAAGAATTTCGTCTGATGATTCAACGCCTCAATCAAGAAAAAGGGATTACCATTCTCATTTCTAGTCATATATTGTCAGAACTCTACCTCGTAGCAAATCGCTTTGGTATTTTAGATCAAGGCAAGATTATCCGTGAAATCAGCAAAGCTGAATTTGAAACACTAAGTGAGGATTATATTGTGCTTAAGACAGCTGACCAAGAGAAAGCTTGCCAAGTATTGAAAGAACAAATCCAGCTCCAGTTCAAGGTTGTCAATCCTGAAAACGAAATCCACATCTTTGGTCAGGAACAAGATGTCAAACAGATTCTTAAGGAATTAACCTTGGCAGATGTCGCTATTGACGAGATTTACTATGCCCGTCAAAACCTAGAAGAATACTTCACACAATTGGTCGAATAGGAGGAAAATCATGATACATACCATTCAAGCAGACTTTTATCGTCTTTTCCGTTCCAAAGGTTTTTGGATTACAGAGTTCATTCTCTTTGTACTCATGCTAATGGGCGCAAGTATTGGAGCTACGGGGCATCTGATGGCAATTCAGACAGAAGAGCCAGAAATTCCAACCCATGGTTGGGACGGTGTACAAGCCCTGATTAACGCATCTAGTCAAGGTTCAAACCTCGTTTTTCTCTGTATTGTTCTAACTTGCCTCGTTCTCGGTGTTGATTTAATCGGAAAGCTCTATAAAAATAGTTTGACAGTAGGAGTTTCTCGTACAGAGTTTTTCCTTGCCAAAGCCTTTGTAGTGGCTTGTATTGCACTTTTGCAACTTATCATCAGCCTTGTGATTGCCTTTATTCCAGCAACTATCTTAAATGGATTTGGAACTATGCCTGATGGCTTTATTGGCAATCTACTGACAACCATTTTCCTTCAATTCCTTTGCCTTCTTGCTTGGCTTTCCATTGTTTCCTTCATCCTCTATGTTAGTCATTCTTATCTTGCAGTATTTATTGGTTATTTGGTCAGCTCTATCTTACTATCTATGCCAATGCTCATTTTTCCAAATATAAAAATTTTGCCATATTTATCATTGCAATTTTTCTATGCTATGACTGCTAATAGTGAGTCAATTCTCTACACACTTATAGTTACCTTAGCTGTTATTCTAATCTTTAATCTAAGTGGACTTGCAGTTTTCAAAAAGAAAAGTCTATAAAAAATGACCTCCTCTAGCCTACAGAGGAGGTTTATTTCGTTAAAAATAAATGAAAACCGATAACCACTGCCCATCTGTGCTTAGTTTCATCTCTGCACCGAGAAGATGACATAATTCCTCAGTGATATAAAGGCCTAAACCAGAGGATTCTTCGGTATCTGATAGATTTTCAGAATAAAAACGGTTACTGAGATTTTCTATTTTTTTGATGGGTTGTTTGACAAGGTTTGCAATCTCTAAGACAAGCTGTTCCTGTTTCTTTCTCAAAGATAGACGCGATTCTTCCTTACCATGTTTGAGGATATTTCCAAGCAGATTTTGTAAAATTCTATCCAGCAAGTCTTCATCAGTCCTCATTTTTAAACCATCTTCAACCTTAAAATCAAGCGTGATATTTGCCGCCTGAAAAACATCATAATAAGCCAGAGTCTTTTTGGTGATAAAAGCTGAAAAATCCACTTCTTCCAGTTTCGGTTTGACAGCTCCTTCCATCAAACGACGGTATTCTAGGAGAGCCTCCAAACGTTTGGAAACTAAATCAAGATGCTGGGCGATTTTTTGTAAGGTTTCTGCTTTGTTTTCAGGAGTTTTTATCAATTGTTGGGTGTAGCCTGAAGCGATAGTCAGAGGCGTCCGAATATCATGGGCGATATTGCTGATGGCCATATCCAGAGTCTGCTTTTCCCTTTTCATAACCAATCGAGATTGCTCTACTTCCTGAAATAGATTCTCAATCTGCTGGTAGAGATGTAAAAAATGTTTGGAAAAAATGCTGATTCCGACTCTTTTCATACTACCCGTGAGAATCTTGTCTTCAATCTGTTGACTCAAGTTTTTAAGTGCTAGATGGTAGCGAATCAATGCAATCGATAAAATGATTAGGAGTACCAGTAGGACAAAAATTATCATGTAGGTCATTGCTTATCTCCTTTTAATCTTACCCCAACTCCCCAGATGGTTTCAATATATTCTTGATTTGGGTCAAGCTGGTTTAATTTTTTACGAAGATTACTCAAATGCGTATTGAGGGTATTATCTCCAGGTAGGTAGCTCTCCTCCCAGACCAATTCATAAAGTTCTTCCTTGGTGAAAATTTTCTTAGGATGTTTAAGGAGAGTTTGGAGAATCAAGCATTCTTTCTTAGCAAGGCGAATTGTTTCCTGACTATTTTTGATTTCGAAACTTTCTGCATCAAACTGGATATTTTTTAAGTTTTGTGGCAGATTTTCAGTTTTTCCTATTTCCATAGGCTGTTTTTCTGCACTTTGGCGTAATTGAACAGTAACCCTAGCAAAGACTTCATCCAAATCAAAAGGCTTGACGATGTAATCATTGGCACCGTCTAAGAGGTATTGACTGATTAACTTCTTATCGCTCAAAGCCGTTAGCATAATGACTGGAGTTTGACTTTGTTCCCTGATAGCTTTTAAAACCTGATCCCCATTTTTCCCAGGAAGCATGATATCGAGCAAAACGAGGTCAATCCCCCCTTGGTCAAAAAGCATGATTCCTTCTGTACCAGAAAAGGCTTGAACCACCTCATGCTCTTCAGTAAGAAGTGTTCGCAAAATTTCTTGAATGTCACTATTGTCTTCAATAACCAGTATCTTAGCCATAAACACCAACCTTTCTGCAACTATTATAGCATGTTTTATTGATAAAGCTTAAACAGAAAAGCTCCTCGCATAAAAGCGCGAGAAAGCCTTTGAGGGTTAAAATATAAAATCCACTTGCTAGATGACCTAGTATCTTATAGTTGCTAGTGAAAACGAGTCTAGCAGAATGAATCTCTCATTTCTCCCCTACTAGTCCGTAATCCGTTGATACATTTCGGGTCTTCTATCTCGAAACAAGCCCCAGTTTAGGCGTTCGCTTGCTCCCTTGTCTAAGTCATAAGTAGCTAACAGAACAGCTTCTTCTTGTCTCTCAGCTTGTTCTAGAATAGCTCCTGTTTCATCCGTCATAAAGGAGGAACCGTAGAAGTCAAGACTGGAACTCTGTCCGCCATTTTCCTCACTTGGAGTGACTTCTTCAAAGCCATAGCGATTGGCTGCAATAACTGGAACAATATTTGCTGCTGCGTGTCCTTGCATGGTACGTTGCCAATGGCCACAACTATCTGTATCCAAAATCGGCTCTGAACCGATGGCTGTAGGATAAAAGAGCAATTCAGCACCATTTAACGCAAGACAGCGCGCTGTTTCAGGGAACCATTGATCCCAACAGATACCGATACCAATCTTAGCATAGCGAGTATTCCAGACCTTGAAACCAGTGTTGCCAGGTGTGAAATAAAACTTTTCTTGATAATAATGATCATCTGGTATGTGGGTCTTTCGATAAACACCTAATACCTCTCCATCAGCGTCAATAACAGCAATAGAATTATACAAGACATTGCCATCTTTTTCATAGAAACTGATCGGTAAAACAACTTCTAGTTCCTTAGCAAGCTCCTTAAAATGCTGAATGGCGGTATTTTCTGTCACCGACTGAGCATGCTGGTAGTAGTCATACTGACGTTCCTGACAGAAATAGGGACGTTCAAACAACTCTGGTAAGAGAATGATTTGTGCGCCTTGTTCTGCAGCCTGACGTACTAAGCGCTCCGCTGTTTGAATATTTGTTGCCACATCCTTGGCGCATTGCATCTGAATGGCTGCAACTCTTACATTTCTCATCTTTTTCTCCTATTCTGGGATTTGTTGGGTGATACAGTGGATATTGCCACCACCTAAAAGAATATCTCTTGCTAGTATTCCGACAACTTTACGGTCTGGAAAACACTTGCTGAGGATATCTAAGGCCACTTGGTCATTGACATCTTGAAACTGGGGAACAAGGACAGCCTTGTTGGCGATATAAAAGTTTACGTAGGAAGCTGCTAGTCGTTCACCTGCGTATCGCTCTTCTTCTCCTTCTTCATAGATGTAGCCTGGCAAATCCTCATTAGAGACAACCTGATGAATAGCTGGGATAGGAAGCTTATGAATAGTGAAAGGGCGACCTTTTACATCTGTTTCTTGCTCTAAAAGTTCGAGATCTGCTTTTGACATGGCATACTGAGGATCGTTTTTGTCGTCTGTCCAAGCCAAAACAAGCTCAGCAGGACCAACAAAGGCAGCAACATTGTCAACGTGTTCATTGGTTTCATCCTGATAAATACCATAAGGAAGCCAGATAACTTTTTCAGCTCCAAGGCTCTCTAATAAGGTGTTTTCGATTTCCTCTTTAGTCAGATGAGGATTGCGACCAGAACTAAGCAAGCAACTTTCAGTCACGAGAATGGTTCCTTGACCATCGCTATGGATTGCTCCGCCTTCTAGGACAAAAGGTTTGGCATCGTAAACAGGCATTTCCAAGGCCTCAGCAAAACGACTGGCTACTTGGTCATCATCTTCATAATCTTGATAAAGACCATCAACAGCACCACCCCAAGCATTGAAAGACCAGTCTACTGCCAACTTTTCCCTTTTATCATTAAGGAGAATAGTCGGACCTGTATCACGCGCCCAGGCATCATTGGTAGGAATATCTAGATAAACAATCTTGTCTCCAAGATAAGATTGGGCTTCAGCTAAGTAGTCTTGGTCCACCAAAAGATAGACTCTTTCCCCTTCTGCTATGGTCTTAATAATCTGGCTAAATGCTGCTTTAGCAGCTTTTCCTTGAAAGGGCCATGAACCTGGTCGAGTCGGCCATATCATGAGGGTACCATGATGAGGTTCATACTCTGCTGGCATGCGATAGCCTAATTTTTTGGGACTGTCCATCATGATAATCTCCCTTTAAAATCTTGATATCCAAAGGCTTTGACTAAGCTGCAGTCACCCTGCTCGTCCATAAGATAGAGACTTGGCAAGCCAATACCGTTAAAGGTATTATTTTTGACAAATGAGTAAATAGCCATGTCTTCAAAATAAAGTCTGTCACCGATTTGGACTGGATTTTCAAAACTATAATCGCCAATCACATCACCCGTCAGACAGGTATTGGAAGAAAGTCTATAGGTATGGGCTTTTTCCTGAGCCTCAAATCCATTTCTCAAAGGTGGACGATAGGGCATCTCAAGTACATCAGGCATATGGCAGGTTGCAGAGGCATCTAAAACCAAGATCTCCATACCGTTTTCGACAATATCCAATACTTCAGTTGCTAGATAACCAGCATTGAGCGCAATGGCTTCACCCGGCTCGATATAGATTTCAAGATTGTAAGTTTCTCGTATACGCTTGATTTCTGAAATCAGCAAATCCACATCGTAACCTTCTCTCGTGATGTGATGTCCGCCACCCATATTGAGCCATTTGACCTCATGTAAGTACGAACCAAACTGCGCTTCTACTGCTTTCAAAGTTGTTTGTAAATCATCTGCCCCCTGCTCGCAAAGGGTATGAAAATGAAGACCGTCTACCAATTCCAGCAAGTCACTAGGAATCTTGTCTAGAGTAACTCCGAAACGGGATCCAGGGGCGCAAGGATCATAGAGAGCGTGATCACCTTGAGTTGAACACTGAGGGTTGAGACGTAAACCAACACTGACACCAGCCTCCCGACAACGGGCCCCATGTTTACGCAACTGTCTCTCAGAATTAAAGACAATGTGGTCAGTGATTTCAAGTAATTCTTCCATGTCTGAATCTTTGAAAGCAGGTGCAAAAACATGGACTTCACCAGGAAATTCTTCCCTTGCCAATTTGGCCTCATAAAGACCACTTGCAGTTGTACCAGATAGATACTGGCTAATCAAGGGATAGGTTTTGTAGAGGGAATATGCCTTCTGGGCAAGCAAAACCTTGCAACCAGCTTCTTCTTGTACATATTGTAGAATGCGGCAATTTGCTTCTAACTTGGCCAAGTCAATGACATAGGCTGGTGTTGGTACTTGTTCTAGCTTCATTAGTCCACCATTTGTGGATTTTCAACCACAACCCAAGGTAAACCATACTCATTCAAAGCTTCCATAAATGGATCTGGATCTAACTCCTCAAGGTTATAGACTCCAGCTTGTTTCCAAGTTCCGTTCATAACCAATTTTGTCCCAATCATGGCTGGAACTCCTGTCGTGTAAGAAATTGCTTGTGAACCAACTTCCGCGTAACATTCCTGATGGTCACAAACATTGTAGATGTAGATGGTCTTTTCAACACCGTCTTTAACACCTGTAAAGATACAACCGATATTGGTTTTACCAACTGTACGTGGGCCAAGGCTAGCTGGATCTGGAAGTAAGGCTTTCAAGAATTGGATTGGAACAATTTCTTGGCCATTAAAGTTAATAGTATCAGTACGAAGGAGTCCAACATTTTCAAGACATTTCATGTGCGTCAAGTAAGATTGACCAAAGGTCATAAAGAAACGAATGCGTTTGACACCTGGAATATTTTTCGCCAATGATTCGATTTCTTCGTGATGAAGGAGATACATGTCTTTTTGTCCAACTTGAGGGAAATCATACTCACGCTTGATAGACATGGCTTCGACTTCGACCCATTTTCCATCTTCCCAGTAAGAACCTGGAGCAGAAACCTCGCGTAGATTGATTTCTGGGTTAAAGTTTGTCGCAAACGGATAACCGTGGTCACCACCATTACAGTCTAAAATGTCGATATAGTGGATTTCATCAAAATAATGTTTAAGGGCGTAAGCTGAAAAAACGCTGGTTACACCTGGGTCAAAGCCAGATCCAAGCAGAGCGGTCAAGCCTGCTTCTTTGAATTTCTCCTGATAAGCCCATTGCCATGAGTAGTCAAA
This sequence comes from Streptococcus mitis, assembly GCA_032511625.1. Lineage (GTDB taxonomy): Bacteria > Bacillota > Bacilli > Lactobacillales > Streptococcaceae > Streptococcus > Streptococcus mitis_DL. The sequence continues at coordinate 26,656 of JAWFOO010000012.1, forward strand.
GTAGGCGGTAAAACCAAGTTCCTTGCAACGTTTCTCATAAATAGCACGCCATTCAGGATCTTCCGTATCCTCGGCTTCGTAGTTAGCTGTATCGATATAGTGAACACCTGTTGCCAAACAAGCATCCATAATGGTTAAATCTTGATATGGTAAAGCTACGTTCAAAACAGCTTCTGGTTTGTAGCTTTCAATCAGGGCAACCACTTCTTCTACCTTGTCAGCATCAAGAGCAGCTGTCTCAATTTTTGTACTTGTTTTGCCTTCTAATTTAGCCTTCAAGTCATCACATTTTGACTTGGTACGGCTAGCAATCATAATCTCTGTAAAGGTTTCACTATCTTGACAAATCTTTGAAATAGCAACTTGGGCAACGCCCCCACATCCAATAACTAATAAACGACTCATTTTTTTCCTTCCTCTTCTTCTAAAATGTCCTCAACATACTTGGGCAACATAAAGGCTCCCACGTGTAAGTTTGCAGTGTAATATTCTGTGAAAAGCTGGCGTTTTTTCCAGCCTTCCTTGTCAAAATCCTTGACAGGGTGGTATTTTTTCGATGCAAATCCAAACAACCAATAACCAGCAGGGCTAGTTGGGATGTGGGCCTGATAGACCCGACTGATTGGAAAGGCTTGATTGACCTTGCGGTGCATGCTTCGACAAGCTGACTCATCTTCGTCAAAGAAGGGACTACCATGCTGGTAAATCATGATGCCGTCTTCTTTCAAGGCTCTATAACTGTTGCCGTAAAATTCCTTGGTAAAGAGCCCTTCCGTATGTCCAAATGGATCTGTCGCATCGTTGATGATAATATCGTAGTCATCTTCACAGTTTCGCAAAAATCGTAGTCCATTTTGGTAGTAAATAGTAACACGAGGATCATCTAGCCCTGAAGCAAAATCCGGGAAATACTCACGACAAACCTCAACTAGCATCTCATCTGGTTCCACAATATCGATTTGCTCCAGTTCAGGATAGAGTGTTAATACTTGAGCAACACCACCGTCACCACCCCCAATAACCAAAACTTTCTTGGGATTGGGATGCACAGCCATGGGAACATGAACGGTCATTTCATTGTAGACAAAATCATCAGCATCTGAGAACAAGACGTGCCCATTTAAAATCAAAATCTTTCCAAAAGCTGGTGTATCCAAGACTTCGATATCCTGCCATTCACTTTTACCAGCGTAGAGTTGCTTGGCTGTTCTCAGGGACAATTTCACATCTGGAGTATGAACTTCAGAAAACCATAAATCCATCTAGTTCTCCTTTCTCTTAATGACGTTGATGTGATTGACCTCAGGATCTTCCGTCCCTTGGAGGGAACAACCACGTTCCTTGGCAAATTGGATATAATCGACAATTTCTCGTGTAATGCGTTCACCAGGAGCCAAGATAGGGATTCCTGGTGGGTAACACATAACAAATTCTCCACAGACTTGTCCAACAGATTCGTCTAAAGACAAACTTTTTCTCTCTGAATAGAAGGCTTCCTGAGGAGATAAAACCAACTCGGGCTGAATATATTCTCCAGCTATCAAGTCCTTCCCATCTCGTGAATAGAGTCTCTTGATATCTGCTAAAGCACCAACTAATCGTTCAATGTCTTGGATGCGGTCACCAATCGAAATATAGGCCAGGATGTTGCCAATATCACCAAACTCAATCTGAATGTCATATTCGTCTCGTAGGAGGTCATAAACCTCGATACCTGTTAAGCCAATCCCCTGAGTGTAAACTGACAGCTTGGTTACATCAAAATCACAGACCGACACACCATCTATTAACTCTTTTGAGTAAGCATAGTAACCGCCAATGGCATTGATTTCACGACGAGCGTACTCGGATAGCTCAATGACCTTCTCAAACGACTCTTTACCACGAAGAGCCAAGTTGCGACGCGAAATATCCAGACTAGCCATCAACAAGTAAGAGGCGGATGTTGACTGGGTCAGGTTGATGATCTGACGAACGTATTCAGGATTCATCTGCTCCCCGATTAAAAGAAGCGAACTTTGGGTCAAACTCCCACCAGACTTATGCATGGAAACTGCTGACATATCTGCTCCTGCATCCATAGCAGATAGAGGAAGTTTATCTGTAAAGTGGAGATGAGCACCGTGTGCCTCGTCTACTAAGACTTTCATTCCTGCAGCATGGGCCATCTCTGTTAGCCCCTTAAGATCTGAACAAATACCATAGTAGGTTGGATTGTTAATTAGGATAGCCTTGGCATCCGGATGCTCCTTAATTGCCTGCGCTACTCGGTCATTTTCAAGACCTAAAGCGATACCAATCTTAGGATCCACACTCATCTCGATATAGATGGGAATGGCACCACATAGAACCAGCGCATTGATAGCAGATTTATGGACATTTCGTGGCAAAATAATCTTATCTCCTGCCTTACAGGTTGACAGAATCATAGTCTGCACCGATGAAGTTGTTCCTCCAATCATGAGAAAGGCATGGCTAGCTCCAAAAGCATCTGCAGCCAGCTCCTCTGCATCCCGAATAATCGAAATGGGGTGACCAAGATTATCCAAGGGTTTCATGGAATTGACATCAATGCCTACACATTTTTCTCCCAACAGTTCGACAAGTTCTGGATTTCCCCGTCCGCGCTTGTGACCTGGAACATCAAAGGGAACAATCCGTTTCTTGCGTAGTTTCACCAAAGCCTCATAAATTGGGGCTTGGTTTTGATCTAACTCTTTCAAGACATACTCCTTTCCATATTTTTAGAACCTTATGAAAACTAAGGAACTAAAGGTTGACTCATGAAAAAAGAGCAGGTTTTCACCTGCTCTGCAATCTTCTGACGTTTTTATGTTTGTTTCTGTTGAGTATGTCTGTTCCCGATGTTTCCTAACTCTCTAGTAGCAAATATTACGTACTTTATTGATCGTTTCACAAGATGACGTGTGCTTTCACCACACTAAAATTTATGAATTAGGACAAGTGTCCTAACATCAACTTATAAAAGTAGGCTTTTAACCCTATCAATAATGTGGTTTTTCAACCACGCTTCGGCATTCAACCCTGCCTGTCCGTAGGCATTTTTTACTCGGGTTTATATTTGCTAGAAAACATCATCTCATTTTCTAAGCTTTATTACTATATCATACTTCCAACACTCTGTAAAGTACTTTTTTGAAAAAATATCTATTTTTGTTCGGAAAAATAATATTTTATATAGATTTGTATAAGTTGTATAATGTGAAAGCGGATATAAAAAGAACTAGTCCACTAGTTCTTTTTAATGTATCTTAACGAATCTTGTACTTATTTAATGGTAACAGAAAAACGATAGCCATTTAATTGTATAAATTTCACCAAAACGAATAAAGCAGTTCGTTTATTAGCATTGGCAAAAACATGCTTTTTTTCAAGCAATACAAGTAGCTCATTGAGAATAAGCGAGCCACTCATTAATCATACTAGCGATTTCTTTGGGTGCTTCAGTATAAACTTCATGGCTAACGTTCTCTAGAAAAATAGTATCAAAATAGTCTGGCAATTCTTTTAGGGTTTCCTCTCTCCATGTAGCTTCATTAGGATAGCGAGGACTAATAAACAAGGTATCTCCCACTTCTCTCTTAAAAGCTTGGATTTTTCTTCGTAGACGGAGTATCGCTTCTATATTTTCATAATTTATAGCCAACTCATATCTATTATACTCTGCATTCCAGTGATAGGACTGTCTTACAGCTTCCTCCATATTTTCTGACCAATGCTTTGCTTCAGATTTTTCTTTAGAAATAAGAACATCTAAGTCCGAAACAACTTGAGATTCAATATAGTTTTTTGTTTCCTCTAATTCCACATCTAAAGGTAAAATCTTATCTAAATCTAGATAGCCACCATCCAAAAGAATCAGTTTTGTCACTTCATAAAATTCCGATGCAAGATAACGCGCCAAATCTCCTCCAAGAGAATGACCTATCAGACAGATAGATTCTTCCTCTACAATCTCATTTTTAAACCATGATTTCAATTCTGTTTCATCTCGAAGATGCTTTTCATATGGATTTAGAAAGTAAACCTGCGAATCTAGTTCTTGAAGAAAATCCTTGCTATGATAGATATTGCTTCCCAGACCTCCAATAAAATATTTTTTCATTCTCTACTTAATACTATGCTTATTCATCTTTTGTTCAAAGATAGTTGTGATAATCTGACGCAATTCTTCGCGTTCTTTTTCTGGAATCTCACCACTTGTTTGAGCTGTAGCATAGAGTTCAGGGTGTTCAATTGAAATGCGTTTAATCGTACGTGTTGTTGCATGTTTTCTGACGAAAAATGGAATTCGCTTAATCAAGTCTTGTGGTACTAGAGCAAGAATCTTCTCAGCAGTTTCCTTGTCACTAATCTTAGACGTCGTAAGTCCCTTCTTAATCATTTCCTGTTCTTTTTCTGTAAAATCTTTTAATTCCATCTGATTAATCCTCCTATTTTCTCTAAGTTAGATTATATACTAATTGTAGCAAGACGACAAATAGTCTGTTTGTAAAGTCTTCTCTATACTACAACTTTCCTGTCGCTCATAATTGCTCTTTAATGAAAAATCACAAATCCTTTTGGAGAGATGACAAGCCGATTCTCAAATTCTTGGCAATTGCTTGCTAGTGCTACTGCTTCTTTCTCTAAAAGATAATCATCTTTTGATTGGTTAAATATAGCTTTGAGGACCTGTCCTTCGTATGTCCATTCCAAGGCTACTACATCAGCTTTAATTTCTTTTAGGCTATACTTGCCATGCTGAATGGTTGATGACACTTGTTTTCTAATATTAATCAGCTGCTTCATGAAATTCAGCATATCATTGTCACTTGATACACGTTCCCAAGGCATACAACGTCGACAATCTGGGTCTGGTCCTCCGGTTAAAGCTAACTCTGTTCCGTAATAGATGCAGGGTGTTCCCTTTTGTAAAAAGAGAAAGGCTAATGATGATTTAACCAGTTGAACGTCTTCATTTGCCGTCCACAAGATTCGTTCTGTATCATGCGAATCCAAGAGATTAAACATAACCTCTGAAATCTGCTGTTTGTAATACATAGATTGGCCATTGATTTCATCGATGAATTGGTCTGTCTTCCTAAGCCCTCGTAAGAAATAGTCCTTGATACTATCAGATAAAGGATAATTCATGACCGCATGGAACTCATCGCCATTTAGCCAAGGCTGAGACGTATGCCAGACTTCTCCTAGGATATAGAGATCAGGCTTTTTAACTAAAACTGCTTTTCGAAAATCCTTCCAAAACTGATGGTCAATCTCATTAGCCACATCCAAACGCCAAGCATCGATATCAAACTTTTCAATCCAATAAGTCGCAACCTTTAAAAGATAATTCTTGACCTCTGGATTGGCTGTATTTAGCTTAGGCATATAGTCCTCGAAACCAAAAGCATGATAAGGCAATTCTCTCTTGTTGGCTAGCTTTTCAGTAGTCACTGGGAATTGTTGAATATGGAACCAATCCTTATAAGCAGACTGTTCACCATTTTTGACAACATCTTGCCATTGAGGCGATTGCGAACCAATATGGTTAAATACAGCATCCAGCATGATTTTCATACCACGCTGATGAGCTTGCTCGACCAGCTCCCGAAAGGTCTCCTTGTCTCCAAAATGACGGTCAATTTCAAAGTAATCTGTCGTATTGTACTTATGATTGCTCGTAGATTCAAAAATCGGACAAAGATATAGTCCAGTAATGCCCAAGTCTTGCAAGTAATCCAGGTGGTCAATAATCCCCTGTAAATCACCACCAAAAAAATCATCACTCTGAGGTATGATAGATGAATCCCAGTCTAAAGTCCCTTCTGGGTTTAATAGAGCATTTCCATTGGCAAAGCGTTCGGGGAAAATCTGATACCATACCGTATTTGAAACCCAATCAGGAACTTGGCATGCATCAATCTCATGAAGATAGGGCAACTTAAATCCATTCCCAATAGCATGAAGATTTTCTTGAGAATTTTCCACACAACCTTTATCGCCATACAAAATGCTTTGGCCTTCTGTATCCTTGAGTTCAAAGAGATACTGGATACGTGCAAAGTCGACAGACACTTCAACCTGCCAATAATCAAAGATGGCATCAGAAGTTATCTTGGCCATTTTCTTTGTATCTTGATAAAACTCCACCATAAAGATAAAAGGGTCGCCATAATGAAAGTTGATGCTTTCAATGTCCCCTTTCTTAGTTCGAATCCGAATATGAATCTTCTTATCCTTATAAAGATAGGCATACTCTGACTCAGGTCTATGGTAAATAGCACTTAATTCCATTAATTTGTCTCCTAGTTTACTTTCATCCGTATATAGCGCAAACGTTTTCACAATTGTTAATCTAGTATACTACTTTCGTATTTTATTTGCAAGGTTTGTCCGTAGATTCTAGTGGTTTGGTTCTATAAATAAAAAAGCAGCCAGTCTTACAACTTGCTACTTTTCAAATGATGATTTACAAATATCTTTGCAACCACTCAATTTTTTTTAAATCCTTATTGTTATTGTGCTCATTTCGATAGGAATCTTGGGAGGAAGCTTTGTAAATACTTAAATACTGTTCTAAACTTGGAACGCGAAAAGTGATGTTCTCAAGATGAATCAGCTCTATATCCGATTCCGAAACTCCTGCAAAATCAGGTAAAGAATCGATACTTCCAAACTCAACACTCAGGCCATCTTTTTGGAATTCGTGCTCGTGAATATCTACCAAGGTATATCCTAAGTGTTTCATCACTTTCATTATCTTGTCCCAGTCATAAATTCTGAAATGATCAGGTGCTTCCCATCCTCTAGGATCTCCAGGAACATGAATGTCAATGTCAGACGGCCCCCATTCTTCATTTGATCGGTATTCAAACCCCAAAGACCCCATGAGCGTCGGAGTGATTCCGACTTGGTTTAAATGAGAACAAATTGTTCGAAATTCATCAAATAGAGAATTCATTCCTCCTCCAATCGTTGATATGAAACTCGGTTTCGCAGTGAAAAATAAACTAATTTTTACCTTCTACTCTTTCGGTTTTGAAAATACTTCTACTCGCTGAGCTAGGACTTTGATTTCTACAGGTAGGTTATCCGATTTATCGCCGTCAACATCTGACTCCAATTCACTATCTGAAGAGATCTTAATATTACGCGCTCTGATATACTCAATATTATCATTGCCGACAACATCTCCTTTTAGTAAATCTGGAATGACGGATAATTTGGAGAATAGAGATGCATCTTTCAGAATCAAAATATTGGCATAGCCGTCTTTGTTTTCTTCAAAGATTTTCTTATCAGCGAAGTAATTTGTCAAGAGAACCAAAACATGGCTAGCTTCACCAACATAATTTCCATTTTCTGTCTCAACCTTAATGTTAAAGACCTGATCCGTCATAACGGACTTCATGGTATTTACAGCATAGGCTAGAATACCGAATTTTGTCTTGTCCTCGATTTCTACATTGTGAATCGCCTCAGGCAGAGAACCGATACTAAAAATATAACCAAAATAATTGTCATTCGCTTTTCCGATATCAATCTTATTGGTTAAGTTAAAATCGAGTTCATCAATTGCGCCATCGATGTCTTGATTGATTTCCAAAAGTTTTGTAATGAGGTTACCCGTACCGCCTGGGATAATCCCTAACTTAGGAATGTAGTCTCTCTCAGCAATACCCGAAATGACTTCATTGACAGTCCCATCACCACCAAACACAACCACTGCATCGTACTGCTCACGAGAAGCTTCTTCAGCAAAATGGGTTGCATCCAGAGCTTTTTCGGTAATTTTGGTTTCTACGTGCTCAAAATATTCTTTTGCTTTATTCTCCAGCTTTTCTTTGTAATCCAAAGCCTTTTCCCCACCAGAGGTAGGGTTGATAATTACCATTGCTTTTTTCATTAATGTTCTCCTTAATTTTAAATAAAAATGTTTACATTTCGCCGTATGCAAGTAAATGTAATCCTATTATACAATGAAAATACAGAAAACAGAAATATGACGTACTGGAGATTAATACGCTTTTATTCTATTTTCCCATCTAATGACTATATCCTTTAATGTTTCATCCAAATAAGAATAGGCCTTATCCTTTATCCAAACAGGAATACCATAAGTTGCCTCGGCTATGCTGCCAGTGATTGCAGCGAGAGTATCACTGTCGCCACCAAGTGAGATGGCATTTCTTATCGCATCTTCGAAATCTGTACTTTCAAGAAAGGCAATAATGGCTTGAGGGACAGTTTCCTGACATGTTTCGTTGAAACGATAGTTAGGACGGATTTCATCTAAAGTTTGAGATAGATTGTAGTCGTATGTCTGCTCTATATAATCCTTAATCCGTCTTTTACACTCTGTATGATTGTCATTAATTGCTTGCTCATATTCTCTACAATAACCACCAAAGTAAAAACGACATAGAAAAATAGCATCAGCTGTAGCCATTGCACCTTTAATACCTTCTAGATGATTATGGGTTACCTCTGCAGAAAGACACGCAAGTCCTCTAGATAATGGCCACATACCAGTTCTCGCATAAAAACCACAGTCCATGACCCAAGCACATGGAGAAACACGCATAGCTGATCCATTCCCAAAGCTATTATAAGGCTCACGGTTATCGCTGTTTAGCCATGCATTGAACCGAGCACCGTAATCAGCATTCGGATACAGTCTGCCATATTTCTTCATCGCGTCAATGAAGTCGTCTTTTTGTCCCCCATTCATAATTGCTTCTGCAACAGCACAGGTCATAACCGTATCATCTGTAAAAAAGCAGTCCTTCCGAAATAAAGGAAAGTCCTTCATTTTGATATTGTTCCATTCGTAAACAGAGCCAACAATGTCTCCAACGATTGCTCCTAGCATGAGATTCCTCCTTGTTACATATAAGATTCATTACATATCCCCAATGGATTGCTCTTTAAAAATGGCTCAACTAAATCAATCCACTCCTGATGTAGGTAAGATGATAAATAACCGTGATTATAACCCTTTGCTTCATGCAAAATTGTATTTGAATGTAGCTGATGAAATAATTTCGCTGATTCTTTCACACAGTTCAATTCTTTTTCACCATAGATATACAGAACCTGAGCCTTGCTAGCAGAAATCATATCTTTCAGCTTGTAATGCCCCATATAGGTTTTGTAAATGGTCACCAATGTTTTAATAGGCGTCCTTGGCAGATCCTCCAAATAATAAGCTTTTATTTCCTTTGGATAAGCTAGTTTAGGATAGAGTTTGTTCATCATGCTTAACTGAAGTTTGCAAGAGAATTTATTGAACATCAGTTTACCAAATAGAGACACTAGAAAGATGCTGATTTTAGCTAACCTTGGTTGAGGAATACAGAGGCTTCCGTCTATGATGGCCTTCTCAGCAATTTCACTGTCTAAAGACAAAAGCTCCATGGCAATTTGACCACCAAGTGAAACACCACCGATTGCAAACAATTTCCCACCACAGTTTGCTTTGATATAGTCTAGAATCTCCAAAGCAGAATCTTCAGTAGAAACATAATCAAGTTGATATTCCTCTCCGTGGCCATTCAAAGTGGGTAGAATAATACGGTATTCTTCTGACAGGATTCGTGCTTGACGAAGATAATTCCACCAAGAACTGCCACCACCATGTATCAGTAAAATAGGAGGCAAATTCTTATCACCAAATTCATGGAATTTCATGTTTAAACTCCTTACTGTAGGACTTTCACTAGCTAATTTTCCTTGTTCAATCAGCTCTTAAAAGCAGTACCACACACTCGACATAAAACGAGTGAACACTATGTATGCCAAGTGAACATGTATGTGGGAACATGTCTATAAACCTTTTGACGATAGCATAAGGTTATCGTTAAAAGGTATTACCCCGACAAACTGTGATTTACTCATTTCATTAAATCAGCTATTTCTTTCTTCCCATACGCCTTTACATTCTGAATTACATTCTGTTTCCTCTTGATTGATTCAAACAATGATATATCTAGTACATTTGCGAATTCTTCAAACTGAACCTGCCCGATTCTTCTTATTTCTTTAAGTTTCTCGGCATCTCTTATCTTTCTCTCTGCCTCACTTTTAGGGTATCCTTGCCCAAATGGCTCTGAGAAAAGAGCTTCTATTGTTTTTTCAAGATTTTCAGTACCTGACCATGTATAATCTTCACCTAATGGTAATGATATCGCATTTCCATTATTAATCTGAGCAAATAAATAGGCATCCTTCGGTGTAGGTGCATACCCGCAAATGACATCAGGCATACTATTACAAGCAAGCATCATTCCTTGTCCGGAAGAACAGCCCGTAACAACGAAATCAACTGTCCTACTTGCCAATAAGATACCTATAAGAATAGAAATTTCTATATACGAGTATTTTCCATTTTCTTCCATCGTACAGCCAAAATTTATAACCTCAGATTTCTTTGGAGCATACTTTAATACAGCATCATAGATTATTTGATTTTTGCTCGCTTGCGAACTTGCTTGAATAACTCCGATTCTCATTCTTCCCCCCCTTCAACTTCTAATTTAATTATTTCTTTTTCTTTGGTTTGGGTGCCGGTAATTCATTATATATTGAATTGAACAAGCCTTTATTTTCTACACTTCATTTATTCACTGGTTGCAACTTTTGACATCAAAACTACCGCCTCCACATGTCTTGACGGTTACTACCTATACTGTGAAACGAAATCAAAGCTGCTGAATATCCGTATTAAACTATTAAACGTAACTAATGCGAGTATTTACGGCTTCGTTAATATACAGTATTGTTACATCTATGCCAAGTTTCCGATAGTTAGTTCTTCTTTCTTTATTTAAATCTTTACAAATCCAACTAGCGAGAAGGGTTGTTTATCTCAAAACTCATTGAACCTTTGGTTCCTCGATTAGTATAATAATTTCCTTCTAGTTGATTTGGATTATCAATATCAAGAATTACCGTCCCATAATGTATAGGACTTTGCAATTCAGCCCTTGGGCTATTTAAATATGTATAAATTAATTTTTGTGTTCCATTATCATTGATAATTGATGCTGTAATGCTATGGCTCGAACTTTCACCCGTTTTAAACTTAACTTTAATAGTCGTAAATGACTGTTCAATAGTAAGTTCACAATTTCTTTCATTCTGATCATAGTCCGTCTTGAAACTACCTACATAATTCGCAAATAAAATTGGAACATTATGAATCTTAGATAGTAATGGCCACCGCCATGCTGTTTTTTCAAAAATAGCCATAATAATTGCTGTAACTGATATAGCTTCACCAATATACCCAATGGCTGAATATACCAATGCCAAAATATCAGATTTAAGATTCACTGCAATCTCTTGGCCACTTATTAACAATCTTAATAACAAGCAAATTGCAAAAACCCATATTGTAATATTCAAAAATTTTTTCTGCTGTTCATTCATAAGTTTTATTTATAATCCAAAAATTCAATCATTCTAACTAAAAAAGTTTTTGTATCCTGTAAATTCCATTTCTGCTCTGAACGAAAAAGGTAATACATTCCACTTACTTCAACCCAATTTAAATTCACTTGAGACACTATGTAATATAACGCTTGCTGTAACAACCCTGTGTAGCTATTACTATTGAAAAACATCTGTTCAGGTATATTCCAGACCAAACATTCTATCAAATATGAAGAAATGCGTTCGTTTGTCAATCCTAGCTCCTGCATCTCGTTCTTAATATGCTTCATAATCCTAACTAAATATTTATATTTATAGTGAGTAGATTTATTCTTAGAGATACCATTTTGTATATGAACTTTAGGATAATTAATTACTTCATAATTTCCGTTTGAGGTAAAAAATTTGATGCCTTCAACAAATTTTTCAGATGACCTGCTACCAATATATCTATAATTTCGATATTGAAAACATGGGACTACATCTGCATTTACGTGATATGAGTTAGAATTAATATTGATACACTTATTGCCAATAGAAACTGATTCTGCACCAAATTTTGAAATTAACGCTTTAATCACTTCGTTTTTAAATACATTAGCATTGGTGCTGCTACTAGAGTAATTATAGTCTAGGTCCGATAACCCATCTACATACTCACAATAAAATAAAGATTTCACCATGATACAGATATCAATGTCGCTATTTTTCTTTACATTCGTATTATTTGCATAAGAACCTTGGGCAAAAATTTCATATTCATACTTTGAAGAGAGCCCACTCCTTTCTATTGCATCTTTAATCATTCCAATAGTATTTTCAACCCGTGTTTCTTCAGTGGCAGATAACGGCTTAATCCATGATTGTAATGCTTCTTCAGAATATCTCATTATAAAACAACTCCATTTTAGTTTTTTGGTTAATTCATAAAAAGTAACCGATATTAAAAAAATCCTACATATAATTATACCACTAAACAAGAAAAAAGGCTGCAAACATAGTGAACTATACTATGCCTACAGCCTTATAAATCAACTTCTGTTCCTTCCAAAAATCTAACGGTTATCTGTCCATCCTCCGAAATCAAAATACTATCTAGTACCTGACACATCTCAAAGGAATCATATTCCCAACACTCCTTATTTATCAATTCAGCCAGTAACACACTGTAATGCTTTTCTAATAACTGGTTTTCTTCCAAGATCTTATTCCACTTTCCATGCAACAAATCCATATTCTCACTCAGTAGTTTAACTGCCATCATTACAGCTTTCTCTAGTGTTCCCTCATCGATATGGTTATTCTGACAACCAATCTGTCCCTTTACCTTATAACTGCCAAACTTTACGTTTGCCACGACTGGTCGTCCAGTTCTTACGTCCAAAAGCTGAACCGCATTCTGCACAGAACACCTTGGTAGTAAAAGGGTTGTCCTCATTTTGCATGATGTAGAACAAATTGAAAAAGATAATAGACTTCAGACAGCTATTGATGTTGTCAGAGAACAGTTTGGTTTTTTAGCCATACAAAAAGGAACCGTCCTAACTGAAGGTTCCAGAAATATTGAACGCAGTAAACTTATCGGTGGTCATTCCGCGGGTGGATTGGAGGGATTAAAATGAAACAAGAAAAAAATACAGTACAATTTTCAGAAATCCGTAGCAAAGGATGTAATGATATTGAAATGCTTGAAAGATTTTTACATGGAATCGTTGAAACAGCAACTTCAAAACTTCGTCAGAGAAAACTCAAAACAACTGAAATATCGATACGACTAGTACATGCTAAATCTGAAAACCGATTACCATTGGAATTTACATTTAGCATTAAGCCAACAAGCTCATCTGTGATAATCTATACTGAGGTAATCAATCGCTTTAAAGAATGTTACACAGGTGGGGGAATTCAAGGTTTTACGATTCAATTTGATAAAAATACCCTTGCCTCTGCATAGAAAGGATTTGATATGATTGACCGTTCATATTTACCATTTCAATCAGCAAGAGAGTACCAGGATACAAAGATGCAAAAATGGATGGGCTTTTTCCTATCTGAACATGCATCAGCACTCTCTGATGATACAAACAAAGTAACGTACATGTCTGACTTATCACTAGAGAAGAAATTATTACTCCTCAGTCAAGTATACGCCGGGCAGCTACGCACACGCATTCAAGTGATTGAAAAAAACAAGCGTGTTTCCTACACTGGAACAATACCAAGTCTGACCAAAGATTTCATTTTGATAAAAACTACAACAGGTCACATCAATTTGAAATTAAAAGACATTATTAGTATTGAACTTGTCGAGGAGGTGCTCTATGAATCAGCTTGAGTTTCAGCGTAATCACCTACAAATGGACTATTATAGCGAGAGCTACCAAGATTTTGAACGTGACTTCTACCGCTACTCTAACATGAATATTCCATTGACCTTCCTAACTGATGATATCCTAAAAACAATGGCGACTTCACGTAAGAATTACTTTGTCCTCAATAAGGAAAAGTCCAGAGATAACCGCGATCACTTCTTCATATTTGAAGTAAGTACCGTAGATGAGAATCCGCTAATCTATCATTATACATATAAGAAAACTACAATATATTTAGCAGAAAAATAGGAGCAGTTCAATTGACTGTTCCTATTTTTAATATTCATAAAATCTAAAGTCTTTATACTCTTTAACAATGGAGTCGCCAACCAGAACAGACTATACTGACCAGCGACTACCTTAAATTTAATGTTTCAGATTTATTTTCTTATCTCTAATTTCATAAACTACATCTGCTACATTTTCGAGTAATCGTTTATCGTGGGTGATAAACACGATAGTTCCGGTGTACTCCTTCATTAGTATTTCCAAAGCCTCTAAACTTGGTATGTCAAGGAAGTTACTGGGTTCATCCATTATTAGGATGTTATATCTACCCATGAGCATTTTAGCAAGCAACAATTTTATAATTTCTCCACCGCTTAAAACAGATAAACTTTTTCCAATATCGTTCTGTTTGAACCCCATAGATGCTAGCACTGAACGAATTTCTGATATATTGTAGTCACAATCCTTCTGCATAAACTCCATAACATTCTGATTACTGTTGTACTTGTAACCATTCTGTGCAAAGTAACCTATTTTTGCCTTAGGCGAAATAGAAATTCCTTCTTCATGGTTTAAGATCATTTGGATTAAAGTTGTTTTTCCGATTCCATTACCACCAGTTAACGCCACTTTTGCTCCTAACGGAATTTGAAAAGATGCATTTTCAAACAGAGCCTTATCCCCAAATACTTTATTAATTTCTGCACCGACTATAGGGTATGGATTATGGAGCTCCAATGCTTTACTTTGCCTGAAACGAATTCTGCGAATGCCTTCCGGAGCTTCTACTTTTCCTAAGGCCGCAATCCTGTGCTCTAGGGTTTTAGCAGCATTATACATCTTTTTTTCCTTACTTCCTATTGATTTTTGATGAGCTAAACGCCCTCCGTCTTCAGTACTTTTTTTCTTTGAAGAACCTTTTGCCTTCTGTTCTATTTTACGAGCCTGTTTTCGCTTTTCCTCCGCAGCCCTTTCCAATCGGGCACGTTCCGCAATAAATTGTTCGTATTCTGCAGCTTGGCTCTTACGTTCTTCCTCTTTCTGACGAAGATAATCAGAATAGTTTCCCCAATACTCAGTGATTTTGCCATCTTTCAGTTCCCATATTTTATCTACTATTTCATCAAGAAAATAGCGGTCATGGCTAATAACTAACAGTGCACCTGTAAAATATTTTAGCTGTCCTATTAGAAAATCAATTCCTTCACGGTCTAAATGGCTCGTAGGTTCATCCGCTAAAATACCATGAACCTGTGCCGATAAGGCCTGTGCTATTTTAAGCCTTGTTTCTTCACCACCGCTCATAGTCTGTATATTTAATTGCTCAACACCTAGCTTGCCTACAAGTGCAAAATCTTTTTCCTCCTGCAGAGTTACTTCGTCCAACTGGGGAATATAGGCAAGTTCACCCAGACGATTCATTTTACATCCTGGGGGAGTTAATTCTCCTAAAAGTACCCTGAGTAAAGTGCTTTTTCCAGCACCATTTGCTCCTACTAAACCAATACGGTCATAATCATATACTTCTAATTCATTTATATCTAAAACATCGCGTCCTTTGAATTCCACACGAATGTCTTTTGCTTTTAATATTAATTCCATAACATTTCCTCCTGTCTATAATCGCATGCTTTCATTTGCTTGTATGCAGGGAAACCCCTGCGATTTTAGCAGGAAGAGTTACATGAAAATAAGATACATAAATATTCCTCCAATATTGTTTATTTTAAATCTAATTTTCTAACCTCAGTTATCATTTGGCAAACTATAGCAATGCCAATAATTAAAATACCTGATAGTAAAAACCAATGATTTACACCGATTTTATCAGCAAAGAATCCAGAAAGAATTAACCCAATTGGCATAGCAAGTGACATGATACTTCCGATCAAAGAAAATACACGTCCTAAATATTCAGGCTTAATTTTCTCCTGAAAAAGAGCTGTTTGCACACCGCTATAAAATGGCACCGAAAGCCCCATTATTGCACAGCAAACTACGAATATTACAAATCCATTTGGAGGAAGTATTCCCGAAACGGCTAAACTGGTCCCCATTATAAAAAATGAACTTGTTATTAGTAATACATGCTTTTCGAAGCCCCCTAATCTTCCTAATAATAAGCCTCCTGCTAGCATCCCAAATGCAAAGGAAATTTCCGTAATAGAAATATGCACAGGCGTTCCATTAAAGTGTTCCATGCTTATTAAAGGAAATAGTGCATTGATTGGCATATAAACAAAAGTATATAGTGTTCCTAAGAGTAATAAGGCAAACAATCCTTTGTTTTGTCTCAGAACCACAACTCCTTCTTTCATCTCCCTTATGAAATTTGGTTCTAAACTTTGCACTTGATTACCCAGCTTAGGTATACGTACAATTGCTACCGTAATAGATGCAATCACAGCACCCAATACGTCGATGGCAATAATAGCATTTAAATCCCAAACGGAGTATAAGAGTGCTGCAACTGCCGGACTAACAATATAGCTTATAGACTGCAAAGACTGACTATAGCCTGCGCATTTCGTTAGCTGTTCTTCTGGTACTAAAAGTGGTGTAACCGCATTGAGTGCTGGGGTATGAAAAGCTGTTCCAATGCTACGGATAAACAATACTATCATAATCATCCAGACAGGTAGCTCCATACAGAATGCAACAATAGCAAGCACTGCACCAGCTGCTGCGATAATTAAATCGGCACCAATCATTATCTTCTTCCTATCATGACGATCCACTAGCACACCAATGGCAGGTCCCAAAATCGCATAGGGTAAAAAACCTACTAATGAAGCCATAGACAAGACCATCGCAGATCCTGTTTTTTCTGTAAGGTAAAAAATAATCGCCATTTGCAGGATGGCACTAGTGATTAATGATACTGCTTGCCCTGCCCATATTGCATAAAATTTTCGTTTCCAATTGTTGTATTTTTCCATTTATATTATCTCCTGCATATTATTTTGCTTGAATTTCTATTTTGAATAGCATTCTAGGCAATAAAAAATGCAGGCCAAACCCCACAATGTGGCTTTTGGTCTGCATACATACAATTTGGAAACATTCATATTAAAGACATAGTTAAATAAAGGTATAGTTAAATAACCAATATCCTCACCGTAACTAATGAATGCTCAATATCGTATAAATAAGCACAACAAAAAAGCCTATCATCGGGTATAGATTCTGCTTTTTTTATTGCCAGCTTATCTTAAACGCATTGAGGCTGTCATAGTTTCGGTTCCTCCTACATCTTTGTTTATATCAATTTATAGTATAACACAACAAGATGATATGTTCAATATAAAAGTTATGGAATGAGACTCATACTTCCAATTCGATGCCAGATTTAAAGGATATGACGAAGTTTTCTTCATAGACTGTAACGCTCTGGATTATCTTCCTTAGTAGCAAGCGATTAGCTTTCACAAAATCTTCTGTTTGTAGTTTTAAAAATTCATCAGGATTTTCTAACTCAACCTCAAAATATTTCATTTTACATTCCCTCATTTCATTTATTGATAAATTGAGTTTGCAAAAAAGAGTGGACAATTTTTGTCTACTCTTAACCTTTAAAATAGTTTTTTTTAATCGATTTGAAGTTGCCTAAATTATTACTTATTCGGTAAAATGAAGTATTGCTTTCAACAGATTTCCTTCAACTACACTTCACTTGATTCAAACAAGGTGGGTACATTTCTATTCCCACAAACTCCTTGTCAATGGAAACAAACACGTACCCACAGGGTAAATGGAAATAGAAACTGATAATTTCTAGCTATCACTTCTACTCATTCCAAAAATTTTCTCACTCTGATACTTACCCACCATAAAGCAAAAAGCCTTGCAATCAAGGCTTTTCGTTATCCCTTTCATTCAAAGGTTTCTATGTTTTTACGAGCAGAGCAACACACTCCACATGGTGCGTTTGAGGAAAAAGATCAACCGGCTGTACTTTATTCAACTCGTATCCCAATTCTCGGTAAAGTTTGATATCACGCGCCATAGTAGCGACATTGCATGAGATATAGGCGATGCGGTCTGCTCCTGTTTGGGCGCTTGCTTTGATAAAGCTTTCGTTTAAGCCCTTGCGTGGAGGATCAACCAAGATAACGGTTGGTTGAATTCCTTCCTTGAGCCAATTCTTCATTGCGTTTTCAGCTGTGTCACAGACATAGTGGGCGTTTGAAATATTGTTCATCTGAGCATTCTTTTTGCTATTCTCAACCGCCTCTGGAATTACCTCAACACCATAAACTTCTTTGACATGTTTCGCAACAGAAAGACCAATCGTCCCGATACCAGAATAGGCATCAATGACCACATCATCTTCTTTTAATTCAGCAAAGTCAATGGCTGTTTGATAAAGCTTCTCTGCCATTTCAGTATTGACTTGATAAAAAGCGGGTCCAGCGATTTGATAGTCATTTCCCAACATCTGGTCAGTGATAAAGTCTTGTCCATAAAGTGTGCGCCATTCCTTACCAAAAATCGCATTGGTGTTCTGGTCGTTGATATTTTGCATGACAGACACAATCTCTGGGAACTGCTTGATTAATTGTTCAATTAATTGGTCAACACGAAAAACTTTGGGACGAGTTGTAACCAAAATAACCATGATTTGTCCTGAATAGTGCCCACGACGCACCACAAGGTTTCGAATCAAGCCAGATTGTTCCTTTTCATCATAAGGTTTCAAATCATAACGACGGAGCAAGTCGCGTAGGGCTACAACTACCTCATCAATCACAGGATCTTGGATAAAGAAATCTTCTAGAGGCATGAGGTCATGGGAATTCTTACGGAAAAAGCCAGTTTCCAAGACACCATTCACTCGACGAACAGGCACCTGCGCCTTATTGCGGTACTTGACTGGATTTTTCATACCCAAAGTTTCAGCAACCTCTATATCATCAATTCCAGCAATCTTATATAGACTATCCTTAACTTGCTTGGTTTTAAATTTGAGCTGTTCTGGATAGGCAAGATGACCTAAATCCGCGATTCCTGAACGCAGGTAAGCCAAATCTAAATCTTGATTACGGTGTGGTGATTGAACAAGGTATTCTTCAACTTTACCAAAACCAATCTTTTTATTGACCTTGAGGACACGCATGAGGATTTTTTCACTCGGTAAAGCATTCTCGACAAAGAATACCAAACCATCCACCTTGGCCACTCCTGCACCTTCATGGGTCAAGTCAACAATTTCAACTTCTACAATATCATTTTTCTTTAACATTTTCTTCTCTTTCTATTGACCGACAAAAAAGACGGCAACGTTACGGTTACCATCTATTATACCATGATTTTTCTTAAGAACCAAAACTCTTGAAGAAGTTGACAATGGCTTGCCAGAGGGAGCTTAGGAAATTGCCGCCGTCCTCTAGCGCCTTATCAGCATCAAAGTTAAGGTTGATATTTTTAAAACTGTCGCCAGCTTGTGAAACAATACTTTGTTTAAGGTCATTCAGGGTTTTAGTGAAGTCTGCATTGCTGAGGATATCACTCTTCGATAGATTCAAAGCAAAATTGATGATGATATTGATTTGGTTTCCTGTTATAACCTGATCAAGTTTGTAATTTTTCAAGGTATCTTCAACAATTTTACGGATATCTTCCTCCGTCAGATTTCCCTTGCTTTCTTTAGCTTTGGCGAGTCCTGACTTGATATCAGCTAGGGCAACGTTTAATTTATTAGCATCATAGCCTGACTTGTCCTTGTTTTCAGCATTGATATCGGACAAAGCCTTCAACTCTTCTTGAGCCAAATCTTTATTGGCTTGCGGTACCTTGGCTCCATTAGCCTCTAGCGAATAATAAATCCCTGCTAAAGCACTTTCTCCTGTAACTGGAATGGGGGCTGCTACAGTGATTTTGGCGTGTTCCACACCCAAAGTTACGGCTGCATTTCGGTACATATCCTGAGTTACCTTAGTGATGTTTTCAGGTGTTTCAATCTTGACCTCAAGTGGCGATTTGTCCCCTAGCTTTTGAATCTTGGCTGATGAATACAATTGTAAGCTAGAGTCATTGGCCACATTCATAATCTTAGAATAGACATCAGGTGTCATGGTCTTGAGTTCTTTGGTGTCTGTTGAGGCATTGTAGCCTAGTTTTTTAAGGGTTTGATTTTTTTGGTCTTCAGACAATGATGAACCTAGGACATATTCAGGTTGGACATAGGTTTCATCGATGACTTTTTGAACATCTGTTGCTGCATGGACACTATTCATAGCTGTTACTGCCCACAAGACCGCAGCACTGGTCAGAAAGAGTTTCTTTCTCATAGGGAATTTCCTCCTTTACCTTTCTAGAGTAATATATCTATCTTAAAGAAAACTTATAACAAAAACACCTGGACTAGCCAGATGTCGAAAAGAGAGTAAAACATTTGATGATGTAAAGGTTGAGTTGCACCTGTCTAGAATAATAATAGTTTCCTCCATTTACATAGAGTTCGGCTCCATGAAAAATGGAAATGGGGTGAATATAACTATAAGTCTTTCCAGTGGTGTTACCAAGCAAGGGAGCAACAGTATCACGAGAGTACTGTTTGGCCAGTGCTAGGGTGTTTTCCTTACCATTTTGGGCGATAAAATCGATATAGGCAGGTCCAAAATTATAGGCTTGAACAGCCGTCCAGACATCAACACCCTGCTTCTGGGCTAGATAGAGATTATCTGTCAGAGTTTGAACGCCTTGCCGAATGCTAGAGGCGTTATCATTGATGGTATTGGTTGAACCACTAGCAGACTCACTAGACTGCATAACATCGCCTTCTTTTCCTTTGGTTTCGGTATAAATCATAGCGAGCACAAGCTCTTCGTTTGCTGGGGTGTCTTTTTCACTCAAGATTTCTCGCACCATGGGTTGATAGGTCATGACTTGCTTGACATCTTGGTGAACGCGGTAAGCTTTATAGCCAGCAAAAAGGAAGACTGCTAGTACAAGCACTCTTCGAATTCGTTTAAACATTATTTACTTTGGATATCCTCGATATTTTTGATTAAGATAGAGTAGGTTCCATTGTCGTTTTGGATAAACTCAACAGACTCGGCGTCTTGATAGACGTTATTGGGAACGATGAGCTCAATTCCATTTGACAAGGAGAGTTTTTGGTTTTCAAATTTCTTTAATTGGCCACTGGCATCAATTTCATCAAATTGAACAGGCTCTGGTACAGCTTCCTTGACTTGATCAATAAAGCTCAAACGAGCCGTCAGGTTGTTATCAAAAAGGTCGTTGGCCAATTTCTCAGGCGATAATTCATTGCTTTCTTCCAGGTTATTAAAAATCGCTGATTTTACCTTGGATTGAAATTGAAAATCATCTGTATTAAAAGATTCAGCAATTCTCTGGGCTGTTTTTTCCAGCTCCTTGATGGATTTCTTAGGTGAAATCTTAGGGGCTACGGCAAGGAGATTGTCTGAAAAATAGTTCAAGAAAGTCCCGTTGTACTTGATTCGTTTTTCAATCAGATGATACTTGCGACTCTGGAGATTGACTACCAAGGCCTCATCAGCTCCTGTTCCAAATCCAGGCAGGTTATTCTGAGTCAGCTTGATTGGATTATCAACTTCTCCTCCGAGGTGAGTCAGGGTCTCACGCAGTGCAATTCGCAAGAAAGCGAAATGTTCTACACCTTCTTTAGAAAATTGCACAAAAATCAAGTCATTGGTCTTGAGGTTTTCAGAAATACTGAACTCTTCTTTCCAGAGATTAACCAGTGTTACTGATGTCTCCAACAAATCGTCTGTAATATGATTGAAGAAGGGATTTTCTTCCTCGAAAATCCCAGTCTTGGCTTCATCTGAATACACACGTTCAATTTTTCTACGCAGGTATTCTTCGATTTTTGGAGTAATATTGAGAAGCTTATCCGCTAGGAACAGCTCGGTATCATCCGGGCTAAACTGATGGATAATGGCTTTCTTAATATAAATATCCATAAAAGTTTTAGTCCTCGTATAATGGGAAGGCATCTGTCAATCCTTTGACTGCACTTCTCACTTCTTCTAAGACAGCCTCATTTTCTGCATTCTTAAGGGCTTTAATGATGAGTTCAGCCACTTTGCGACTTTCTTCTTCACCAAATCCACGTGCAGTAATGGCTGCAGATCCGATACGAATTCCACTTGTCTTAAATGGTGACAAGATTTCGTAAGGGATTGAGTTTTTATTTAGGGTAATATTGACTTCATCCAGCAAGTTTTGAGCAACTTTTCCGTTTTCTACAACTTTAGTCACATCAACTAGGAAGAGGTGGTTTTCAGTCCCACCAGAAATGATACGGAAATCAGGATCTTGCAAGAAGACTTCTACCATAGCCTTGCTGTTTTTGATAACATTGGCAGCATATTCCTTGAAGGCTGGATCCAAAACTTCTTTGAAGGAAACTGCCTTAGCAGCAACAACATGCTCCAAAGGACCGCCCTGAATACCTGGGAAAATAGCTGAATTGATTTTCTTAGCTAAGTCTTCATCATTGGTCAAAATCAAACCACCACGTGGTCCACGAAGGGTTTTGTGGGTCGTTGTTGTAGTGATATGAGCGTATGGTACTGGGCTTGGATGTAGACCGGCAGCAACCAAACCAGCGATATGGGCCATATCCACCATAAGCTTAGCGCCAACAGCATCTGCGATTTCACGGAATTTTGAGAAGTCGATAATTTGAGAATAGGCTGACGCACCAGCTACAATCAGTTTTGGTTTTACTTCTTGGGCTTGTTTCAAGATAGCATCAAAGTCTAAGAGTTCCGTTTCAGGGTCAACACTATAAGACACAAAGTTGTAGGTTTGACCAGAGAAGCTGACAGGAGCTCCGTGGGTCAAGTGTCCACCTGCTGCCAAATCCATCCCCATAACCGTATCACCTGGCTCAATCAAGGCCATGTAAGCCGCACAGTTGGCCTGGCTTCCTGAGTGAGGTTGTACATTGGCAAATTTTGCACCGAAAATTTCTTTTGCGCGTTCAATGGCTAGAGATTCTACCACGTCTACTACATCTGTTCCACCATAATAACGGCGGCCTGGGTAGCCTTCGGCGTATTTATTCGTCAAGATAGACCCTTGAGCTGCCATAACAGCCTTGGAAACTACGTTTTCCGAAGCAATCAACTCAATGTTGTTTTGTTGGCGTTCTTCTTCTTTGGCAATAGCATTCCAGAGATCAGCATCATATGCTTTAAAATCATCTTTGTCAAAAATCATAGGTCTTCTCCTTTTATTGTGTGACTAGTCCATTAGTTTAATTTTCTTATTAGAAAATTAAACTAAAAGATGCGAATAAACCGTTTCTGCATTTTATCACAATTATAACCAACTTTTTCATAAAATGCATGAGCACCCAGACGATGATCGGCAGAGTTTAAGCGGATAAACCCATAACCACGTCTTTTTGCTTCTTCTTCCAACCCTTGTAATAAGCTTTTACCAATACCTTGACCTTGTGCTTGAGGTGAAACTGCTAAGGCTAAGATATTAAATCCTGCTTTGGAATAGAGGGATTCGTAAACCTCAGCGTGGACATAGCCAAGTAAGACATGACTGTCTTCATCCTCATAACCAAGTAGGAAATGATGTTCATCTTGAGATAATCTAGTTAGTTGACTAGCTGTCTCCTCTAGACTAAAAGAATAGCCCAAAGCTTCTTGGTTAATGTTACATATAGCTTTCACATCAGTTTCTCTTAAATTTCTTAGCATCTCATGCCTCCTCAAAAGAAATCTCTGGCAACCGAGCAAGGATATCTTCTCGCTTAATCGCCCCTTGGCGTAAGATTTTCACCTTGTCTCCAGACAAATCCAAAATAGTTGAATCCTGTCCAGTTAGAAAAGTATCGTCTTCTAGCCCCAAAACCTCTTGGTCAAAATCCTCTAGAATTTGAGCAAAGGTCACTCCACTTGCATGACCTGAGATATTAGCAGACGGCCCAATCAAGGGACCTGTCTCTCGAATCAAATCAAGGGTAATGGGATGACTAGGCATCCGAAATCCAACAGTTGCAAGACCAGAATTGACCCAATAGGGAACTCGGTCATTGGCTTCAAGGATAATGGTCAAGGGACCTGGTAAAAAGGTCTCTACAAGTTTTTGCAGATAAGATGGCTGATTCTTAGAAAAGTGCAAGATGTCCTCTAAGGATGCGATATTGAGATTGAGCGCCTTGTCTCTTGGACGACGTTTGAGTTGGTAAACATGGTCAACTGCTTTTTCGTCTAGAGCCTTGGCAAAGAGACCGTAAACTGTCTCTGTAGGAAGAACGACAGCTCCACTATTTTCCAACTCTTGTCTAATCCTGTCCATCATCAACTACAACCATCCTATCTTGACCAAATTGGTCCTTGAGTGTTCTTACTCGCTTTTCAGGAAGATATTTCCTAAAAAGTTCTGGAACACTTTGACCTTGCTTGTATCCAATTTCAAGGTAAATCTTACCACCATCTTTGAGGTAGTCTTTTGCATCTTCCGCAATTCTACGATAAATAGCTAGACCATCCTCGTCTGCAAAGAGAGCTAGATGAGGCTCCGAATGCAAAACATTCAAACCGACCTCTGACTCATCTTCACGAGAGATATAGGGTGGATTGGAAACAATTATATCATATTTTTCAGAAATTTCTGTAAAACAGTCAGATTTTTTTAAAAATATTTGAAGATTTTGATTTTTAGTATTTTCGTTAGCTAAATCTAAAGCATCTTGGGAAATATCTGCTGCTGTCACTGACCAATCTGGTCTGTTTTTTGCTAGAGCGAGAGCAATAGCTCCACTACCTGTTCCAATATCCAGAACTGAAAGATTCGTCTCAGGATTTTCAGCTAGGATAAGCTCCACCAACTCCTCTGTTTCTGGACGAGGAATCAATACTCGCTCATCAACTTTTAACTGCATTCCATAAAAATCTGCCTGTCCAATGATGTACTGTGCCGGTTTATGAGCTGCTAACTGTTGGAAAATTCCTTTTACAAATTGTTTTTCTTCCTTGTTTACCTCTTGCTGGAGGGCAAAGACAAAATCTGTAAAAGAAAGATTTTTCAGGCTACGATAGACAAAAGAGAGGCTTTCTGCTTCCTCTCCCTGTCTTATCAATTCTTCTTCAAAATCTGAAAATAATTGAGCTAATTTCATTATTTATTTAATTCTTCTAATTTTTGCGTTTGGTCATAGAGCACCAAGGCATCCACAACTTCATCCAATTTACCAGACAAAATGGTATCTAGTTTTTGGAGAGTCAAGCCGATACGGTGGTCCGTGACACGGTTTTGTGGGAAGTTATAAGTTCGGATCCGTTCTGAACGGTCACCAGTACCGATTGTCGACTTACGCTCAGCGTCTTGTTCATCTTGTGCAATCTGAGCAAAGTGGTCAGCAACACGCGCACGGATGATTTTCATGGCTTTCTCACGGTTCTTCTGCTGGGTACGTTCTTCCTGCATCTCAACCTTGATATTGGTTGGCAAGTGAACGATACGAACGGCAGTCGCAACTTTGTTGACGTTCTGTCCACCAGCACCTGATGCATGATAGATGTCGACACGAAGGTCTTTTGGATCAATATCGTATTCTACTTCTTCGACTTCAGGCATGACAAGAACTGTGGCAGTTGATGTATGGACACGACCTTGGCTTTCTGTCACAGGGATACGTTGCACACGGTGGGCACCTGATTCGTACTTGAGTTTAGAGTAAACAGATTGACCTGAAACCATGGCAACCACTTCTTTGAAACCACCGACACCATTCATAGAGGTTTCCATAACTTCAAAGCGCCAGCCTTGGGCTTCTGCATACTTTTGGTACATGGTTAGCAAATCCCCAGCGAAAAGTGCCGCTTCGTCACCACCAGCTGCTCCACGGATTTCAAGGATGATATTCTTGTCATCGTTTGGATCCTTTGGAAGGAGCAAGATTTTCAATTTTTCTTCGTATTCTTCTTTTTCAGCCTTGGCATCTTTGAGCTCTTGCTTAGCCATTTCTTCCAAGTCCGCGTCTCCACCTGATTCCTTAATCATCTCTTCAGCATCAACGATGTTTTGAAGTACTTGTTTGTACTCACGGTAGGCTGTTACTGTGTCACGAGTTGAAGCCTCTTCTTTTGAAAGCTCCATAAAACGTTTGGTGTCTGAAACGACATCCGGGTCACTTAGCAATTCTCCTAATTCTTCATAACGGTCTTCTACAGCTTGTAGTTGATCATAGATGTTCATTTTTCTTCATTCTCCTTATTGATTTCAGGCGCAAAATAATGTTTACGGCAAACCGAGATATAGGTTTCATTACCGCCAATCTGGATCTGTTCTCCATCGTAAACGGGCAGTCCATCCTGTGTTCGCAAAACCATAGTCGCTTTTTTCTTACAATACTGACAGATGGTCTTGATTTCGTCAATCTTGTCTGCTAAGAGCAAGAGATACTTGGAACCTTCGAACAGTTCATTGCGAAAGTCATTTTTCAAACCAAATGCCATGACGGGTATATCTAACTCATCAACAACACGAGCTAAGTCGTAAACATGGT
The DNA here is from genome assembly GCA_032511625.1 of Streptococcus mitis. Classification (GTDB taxonomy): domain Bacteria; phylum Bacillota; class Bacilli; order Lactobacillales; family Streptococcaceae; genus Streptococcus; species Streptococcus mitis_DL. The sequence continues at coordinate 53,221 of JAWFOO010000012.1, forward strand.
GACGCTTGAGAAACTGAGCCTCATCGACCAACACACAGTAAGGTTTTTCTGGTAAATCACGAATAAATCCAAAAATATCAGTCGTTTCCTCAATCGCAATAGCTGGGCGCTTCATGCCAATTCGACTCGACACATAGCCAATACCGTCACGCGTATCCAGAGCCGAGGTCATAATCACAACACCTTTTCCTTGCTCCTCGTAGTTATAGGCCACCTTGAGAATCTCGATCGTCTTACCAGAGTTCATGGTCCCATAACGATAATACAACTGTGCCATGTTTCTTGCTTCACGTCCATTTCTAAATTTTTGCTACATTCTAGTATATCATAATTTTCTTAAGCTTTAAACGGCAAAATGTGGTAAAATAGAAGAAATCAAAAACTAGTGGAGGAAGCTATTATGCCATTTGTACGCATCGATTTATTTGAAGGACGCACGCTCGAGCAAAAGAAAGCTCTAGCTAAGGAAGTAACGGAAGCTGTTGTCCGCAACACAGGAGCCCCCCAATCAGCTGTTCATGTCATCATCAATGACATGCCAGAAGGAACCTACTTCCCACAAGGGGAAATGCGCACAAAATAAGCTAGCTTAAGCAGAAATGCTTAGGCTTTTTCAAACTCCAAGTAGCATCCATTGAAGAAATAGCCTAAATTTGTTACAATTTGAAAAGAAACTTGGAAAATTTTCCAAGAAAAGAGCTATTAAATTAAAGGAAATATTATGATTACACGTGAATTTGATACCATCGCTGCTATCTCTACTCCACTAGGTGAAGGGGCTATTGGTATTGTCCGCCTGAGCGGAACAGACAGTTTTGCTATTGCGCAAAAGATTTTCAAAGGAAAAGACTTGAACAAGGTGGCCAGTCACACTCTCAACTACGGTCACATTGTTGATCCACTGACCGGTAAAGTCATGGACGAGGTTATGGTTGGGGCTATGAAATCTCCAAAAACCTTCACTCGTGAGGATATTATCGAGATTAACACCCACGGTGGTATTGCCGTGACCAATGAAATTCTCCAGCTAGCTATCCGTGAAGGAGCTCGATTGGCAGAACCTGGTGAATTTACAAAACGTGCCTTTTTAAACGGTCGTGTGGACTTGACTCAGGCTGAAGCCGTGATGGATATCATCCGTGCCAAGACAGACAAGGCCATGAACATTGCGGTCAAACAATTAGATGGTTCCCTTTCTGATCTTATCAATAATACCCGTCAAGAAATCCTCAATACACTTGCCCAAGTCGAGGTGAATATTGACTATCCTGAGTATGACGATGTTGAAGAAGCGACTACTGCTGTTGTCCGTGAGAAGACAATGGAGTTTGAACAATTACTAACCAATCTCCTTAGGACAGCCCGTCGTGGCAAAATCCTCCGTGAGGGAATTTCCACTGCTATCATCGGCCGTCCCAACGTTGGGAAATCTAGCCTGCTCAACAACCTCTTGCGTGAGGACAAGGCTATCGTTACAGATATTGCTGGTACTACTCGAGATGTCATTGAAGAATACGTCAACATCAATGGTGTTCCTCTCAAATTGATTGATACGGCCGGTATTCGTGAAACAGATGACATCGTGGAACAAATCGGTGTTGAGCGTTCGAAAAAAGCCCTCAAGGAAGCTGACTTGGTACTACTAGTGTTAAATGCCAGTGAACCACTGACCGCCCAAGATCGCCAACTCTTAGAAATCAGCCAAGATACTAATCGCATTATTCTGCTTAACAAAACTGATCTTCCTGAAGCAATTGAAACTTCAGAACTACCTGAAGATGTCATCCGTATTTCAGTTCTTAAAAACCAAAATATTGATAAGATCGAAGAGAGAATCAACAACCTCTTCTTTGAAAATGCTGGCTTGGTTGAGCAAGATGCTACTTACTTGTCTAATGCCCGTCACATTTCTTTGATTGAAAAGGCAGTTGAAAGCCTACAGGCTGTTAACCAAGGTCTTGAACTAGGTATGCCAGTTGATTTGTTGCAAGTTGACTTGACCCGTACTTGGGAAATTCTCGGAGAAATCACTGGAGATGCGGCTCCTGATGAACTCATCACCCAACTCTTTAGCCAATTCTGTTTAGGAAAATAAGAAAAATCCATGATCCTTCTTGCGGTCATGGATTTTATAGTATTATTAGTAATCTGGTCTTAAAACACCTGTTACAGTTGCCTTAGTCGCTTCGTAGTCGCCATCTACAACAACCTTGATAATGCGTTTGGCATCTTCTTCTGGTGCTGGAACAAGAGGTAGACGAGTTGGACCAGCTTCAAATCCCATGTAGTTAAGAACTGCCTTAACTGGAGCAGGACTTGGATAAGAGAAGAGGGCATTGACTTTAGGAATGAATTTACGCTGAATAGCTGCCGCTTTTTTCATATCGCTTTCTGCGATGGCAGTGAACATCTCGTGCATCTCATCTCCATTTGTATGGGAGGCAACGGAAATAACCCCATCCGCACCAAGGTTCATGGCATGGAAGGCATCCCCATCTTCACCTGTATAGACCAAGAACTCTTCTGGCTTATGCTCAATCAAGTAAGCCATATTAGCTAAGCTCGTACATTCTTTGACACCGATAATATTTGGATGGTCAGCCAAACGAAGCATAGTTTCTGGAGTTAATTCGACAACCACACGACCTGGAATGTTATAAATGATAATTGGTAGGTCCGAAGCGTCTGCAATGGCCTTAAAGTGCTGGTACATCCCTTCTTGAGAAGGCTTGTTGTAGTAAGGAACAATAGCAAGCCCAGCAGCAAAACCGCCAAATTCTGCTACTTCTTTGACAAATTCGATTGAGTCTCGTGTATCATTGGTACCTACACCCGCAATCAAAGGAACACGTCCATTAACAATCTTTTGTACAGCTGCAAAGAGTTCTAACTCCTCGTCGTGGGTTAAAGTTGGACTCTCAGCAGTCGTCCCTGCAAGAAGAATGCCGTCTGTGTGATGGGCCAACAAATGCTCAATCAAGGCTGGAATGGCATCAAAGTTGATAGAACCATCCTCATGGAAAGGGGTAATAAAGGCCGTGATGATTTTACACTCTTTTAAATCTTGATAAGACATGAAAACACCTCTCTATTTCAAAGAAGGAGTTCATCTGAACTCCTAAACGATATGACTATTTTAATTCAAACTTCAATTCAGCTGTTGGGCGAACCAATCCACGTTCGTGAAGAGTTTCTGCAATCTGAACGGAGTTCCAAGCAGCACCTTTGAGAAGGTTATCTGAAACAACCCACATGTGGATTCCTTTTTCAGCATCCAAGTCTTTACGGATACGACCAACAAAGGTATCACGTGAACCCACGGCATTGATGGCTTGAGGATAAATTTGATGAGCTACATCATCTTCAAGAACAGCACCTGGGAAGGCTGAGATAGCTGCTTTTACTTCTTCGATTGGAGCCACTTCTTTTGTTTCGATGTAAACTGACTCAGAGTGAGCTGACAAGACTGGAATACGCACACATGTTGCAGATACTGCAATACTGTCATCTTCCATAATTTTCTTAGTTTCCTTAGTCATCTTCATCTCTTCGTAAGTGTAATCATTATCAGTGAAGACATCGATTTGTGGAAGAGCATTGAAGGCGATAGGATAGTGTTTCTTGTCACCACCTGAAGGCAAGATTTCCGCATGTAAATCACGTGGTTTCACTCCATCATTCAAGACTTCACGAAGTTCACGTTGAGTCTCAAGAATTGCTCCCATACCAGCACCTGAAACTGCTTGGTAAGTTGAAACAATGATACGGTCCAAGCCCCATTTTTGGCGAACTGGCTCAAGAGCCACCATCATTTGGATTGTTGAACAGTTAGGGCAGGCAATGATACCGTTGTGGGCGTCAAGTGCATGAGCATTGACCTCTGGAACAACCAAAGGAACATCTGGATTTTGACGGAAGTAAGATGTATTATCTACTACTACCGCACCAGCTTTAACTGCGTATGGTGCATATTTAGCTGATGTAGAACCACCTGCTGAAAAGAGAGCAATGTCAACTCCCTCAAAAGCTGTTTCAGTTGTTTCTTCAATCGTAATATCTTGATCTTTAAATTTCAAAGTCTTGCCTGCTGAACGTGCAGAAGCAAGTAAACGAATTTTATCGATTGGAAGTGTTGATTCTTCCAACATTTTTATCATCTGAGCTCCGACAGCACCTGTCGCGCCGACTACAGCAACTGTATATCCCATAAATAACCTCTTTCGGAATTTTCTAAAAATTTCTATAATAGATGTATTATACTACTTTTTCCATGAATTGCAAAGCTTTTTCATCATTTTTTAGAAAATAAAAATCCCCAGTCGCTAGACTAGGGACTAAGAGGCATCTTCATGTGATGAGCAGGTTCACACAACTCATCAAGGTCCGCTCCTGCGTTATGACCTCCTTATGCTCAATAGTAGCCCGAAGACTACCTATCGACTCATCGCATCTACTATTCTACTAAAGAGAATAACTTTTGTCAACAGACGAAACTCTTTATACTCTTCGAAAATCTCTTCAAACTTCGTCAGCGTCGCCTTACCGTAGTTATGGTTACTGACTTCGTCAGTTCTATCTACAACCTCAAAGCAGTGCTTTTAGCAACCTGCGGCTAGCTTCCTAGTTTGCTCTTTGATTTTCATTGAGTATTAGTTTTATTTACACAGGTGCATAAGAAATATCTTTGAAACATTTGATGCACACATAACAAAAACCCTTGATTTACAAGGATTTTCTTGTCTATTTAATGCTAATTGCCGGGATTGAACCGGCGACCTCATCCTTACCATGGATGCGCTCTGCCAACTGAGCTAAATCAGCTTACTTGAAAAGTATACTATAGTTAGAAAATCTTGTCAAGTTTCCTTAGATATTTTCCATAAGAAAAAGCCAGGTAAGAGCTACCTAGCTTATCTTCTTATTTGCTTAAATCAATTCGACGACCAATTTTACCAATGATAATCGCACCAATAATCAATGAGGCAAATTCACCGATACCTGTTGTAAACCAAGTAAGGAAAAATGGTAATTGCGCTACCATATTCAACTCGGCAGCGATAGTAAACATAGAAATTGAAAAGAGGATTGAGAAGAAGAAATGATCTTTTCGAATCAATCCGTTAAAAAGATAATCCTTGCTGTATTTTGCAAAAAGCCAAACACCTAGACTAAGGAATACTAAGGTTGATCCACCACCAACAAAGACATCTAGCGGTCCGAAGCTAAAGAAATTAGCAATCATACAACCGATAGTAACTCCGATGATGTACTTAGGATTGTAAAAAGCCATAAAGTTCATCATTTCTGAAATACGGAACTGATAAGCACCATAGCTAATGGCATTTAGGGGTGGTGTGACAGTTAAAACGACATAGATGGCAGCAACGATTGCAATATCTGCAACATCACGAATAGTTAATTTTTTCATTTTTTCTCCTTTGGCGGTTTCCCGCGTATAATATGCTTGGTGAAAGAAGCTAAGCACCAAGGGTTGCTTGAGTCAACCTTACTAGTATAGCACAATAGCCTGCTTTATGCTATACTAAAAGAATGAAAAAACGCATTCAAAATCTCTTCGTGAATGAGCTCTTAGCCTATCTTTTTTTTGGAATAGCAACTACTCTTGTCTCCATTCTATCCAGATTAGTCATTTATCAACTAACTCATAGAGAACTCCTTGCTACTGGGCTAGCAAATAGTATCGGTATCCTATTTGCCTTTATTACAAATGATAGGCTTGTCTTTAAGCAAGCTAGAGAGAATTGGTCAATCCGTTTAGTAAAATTTACTCTAGCACGTCTTTCTACTTTTCTTTTAGACTTGTTTTTAACTTTTCTCTTTGTAACTCAGTTTCCTAATATTATCGGACAATTTGTAAGTAATAATATTAATAAGGTGAATAGTATTGAAACCGTTCTTGCACAATTCTTGATAATTATCCTCAATTACATTTTTAGTAAGGTATTTATTTTTAAAAAATAAGAAAAATTTTAAACATATAGCTTGCAAGAACTTCTTAATTAATATATAATTAAGTGTAAAAATTTTTTAAAAGGAAATTATGAAAATGTTAAAAGATCTTAAAGCATTTTTGCTTCGTGGTAATGTTGTTGACCTTGCTGTCGGTGTGATCATTGCCTCTGCTTTTGGTGCAATCGTTACTTCACTTGTTAACGATATCATCACTCCACTTATTTTGAATCCAGCCTTGGAAGCTGCGAAAGTACAAAACATCGCTGAGCTTGCTTGGAATGGTGTTACATATGGTAAATTCTTGAGTGCTGTTATCAACTTCCTAGTTATCGGTACTGTTCTCTTCTTCGTTATCAAAGGTATTGAAAAAGCTCAAAGCCTTACTAAGAAAGAAGAAGCTGCTGAGGAAGCTCCAGCTGGTCCAACTGAGTTGGAAGTACTTCAAGAGATCAAAGCTCTTCTTGAGAAAAAATAATCGATTAAAAGGATCTAGCACAAAGCTAAATCCTTTTTTCTTTACTCTTTTGGTAACTTACCTGCTTTTTCAAGCATTCTCTTGATAAGATAAGGCATCTTAACATTCTCACGACCTTTTTTCTCAATCAGTTTTTTCACAAATTCCGGCATTTGTAAATCTTCTGATTCGGCCAAAATGTTTTTAGTCTCATCTGACGGAACTAACTCATCAAAGGTTTCTTCTTCTGGGAGAAATTCCTTAAACTCTTTGTTCTCATTAGCTCTGACGGTATTGACCAAGGCATCAATCAAGCGAGAATCCGTATTTGGCATTGGTGGTCGATGGTAGTTCACACCCAATTCTTGACACAAGTCATAACATTCCACATCGTTGTCAAACAAGACCTCAATATGCTCACTGATGAAACTAATAGGTACAAAAATATAATGGTCTGGATGTTCTGTCTGTTCTCTGAGATACTCCAAAACATCTGGCTTAATCCATGGAATACCAATATCACTTTCACTCTGCCAAGTGTTGGTATATTGTTCTGAACTCAAACCTAGTTTTTCAGCGACTAGCTTGCTATTTTCAAAAATTTGATCGATATATGGGTCACCAAAATCCAAGGCAAAAATAGGCACACTGTGGGCTGAAAAGATGACTTTAAAGCTATCCTGCTTTACTTCTTCTTTTAAAATTTTACCAATTTCATCTGCCCAATAGTTTAAGAGCGCTTCTTCTTGATACCAGTCCTTAATAACAAAAAATTGGATCTGCTTGCTTTCTAAAAATTTTTCATAGCCCATGACAGAATAGAAAGAATAATGAGGCTCCAAAATCAAGCAAATACACTGCTCGATTCCGTCTGCTTCCATCTGACCAATCACATCTGGAATAAAGGGTTTGGAAAACTTATTAGCAAAATATACACTGTATTCATTCCCCAGTCTAGCTTCTACTAAGGCAACCTCTTCTCGGGTAATTTTTTGCAGAGGCGTGCCGCCAATTCGTACATAATTATCATAGAGAGTTTGAATCTCGTGGTCTTGAGGTCTCACTCCACGACGAATATTTGTGAAAAAATCAGCCACACCTTCAAAGGTAATCTCTTCTGGCGAACCGAATGTCATCATTAAAATTGCTTTTTTCATAACTTCTTCCTTGTGATGTTTTTATCAAGTTTATTTTATCATTAATTCATCAATAAGTAAACGCTAACATAGGGACATTCTCAATCTTCTGTCTTTTGTTTTTCTCTTCTTTCTATGATACAATGGAAAAAATGAATTCAAAAGGAGTTTTTTATGACTTATCCAAATCTCTTGGACCGATTCTTAACCTACGTTAAGGTCAACACGCGCTCTGATGAACACTCTACTACTACTCCAAGTACTCAGAGTCAGGTTGACTTCGCAACCAATGTTCTTATCCCTGAAATGAAACGTGTTGGACTGCAAAATGTTTATTATCTGCCAAATGGTTTTGCAATTGGGACCTTACCAGCCAATGATCCATCTTTAACGCGTAAGATTGGCTTTATCTCCCACATGGATACTGCTGACTTTAATGCCGAAGGAGTTAATCCCCAGGTAATTGAAAACTACGATGGTGGTGTGATTGAACTTGGAAATTCTGGTTTTAAACTAGATCCAGCCGACTTCAAGAGTCTTGAAAAATATCCAGGACAAACGCTCATCACAACCGACGGAACAACCTTGCTAGGGGCTGATGACAAGTCTGGTATTGCTGAGATTATGACAGCCATTGAATATCTAACTGCTCATCCCGAAATCAAACACTGTGAGATTCGTGTTGGTTTTGGTCCAGATGAGGAAATCGGTGTTGGTGCTAATAAATTTGATGCGGATGATTTTGATGTGGATTTTGCCTACACTGTTGATGGTGGTCCACTAGGTGAACTTCAGTACGAGACCTTCTCAGCAGCTGGTGCTGAATTGCATTTCCAAGGACGCAATGTCCACCCTGGTACTGCCAAAGGGCAAATGGTCAACGCTCTTCAGCTAGCAATTGATTTTCATAATCAACTTCCAGAGAAAGACCGACCTGAGTTAACAGAAGGTTACCAAGGCTTCTACCATCTTATGGATGTGACAGGTAGTGTCGAAGAGGCGCGTGCAAGCTACATCATTCGTGATTTTGAAAAAGATGCCTTTGAAGCGCGTAAAGCAGCTATGCAGTCTATCGCTGATAAGATGAATCAAGAACTTGGTAGCGACCGTGTCACCCTAAACTTAACAGATCAGTACTATAATATGAAAGAAGTCATTGAAAAAGATATGACTCCAATTACCATTGCTAAAGCCGTTATGGAAGATCTGGGTATCACTCCTATAATCGAACCAATCCGTGGAGGAACAGACGGCTCTAAGATTTCCTTTATGGGAATCCCAACACCTAATATCTTTGCTGGTGGCGAGAATATGCATGGACGTTTTGAATACGTTAGCCTTCAGACTATGGAACGTGCAGTTGATACAATCATTGGTATCGTAGCTTATAAAGACTAAAAAGACGAGGTAGCTCAGCTACTTCGCCTTTCTTTTTATTATGCTGGTTTTTCTTGATTTCCAGCACTTGTTGTAGATTCTGTTGTTTCCTTTTCTGAAGCTGGTTCAGCAGGTTTAGAATCTGTTGTATTGCTTGGTTTGTTTTCGTCACTGGCAGTATCACTGTTAGATTCAGATGCTACTGGTGCTTCGGTTGCTGTACTTGCAATTGGTTGATTCTCTGCACTTGTGCTATCAGCATTCGATTCAGGTTTTGTTGCTGGACTTGCTTCTTCACTCGCACTTGATTTTGACTTGATTTCTTGATTCAAGACCAGAATAGCTTTTGTCAATTCAAGTAAAGCAGCCTTATCTTTACTCTTAGCAGAAAGTTGATCTAGTAGAGCATCCACCTTATCAAAGTCCTCATCAGAACCCTTATTGTTTTCTAAGTAAGCGTGAAGTGACATGAGGATATTGTAAAGTTTTTGATAGAGTACAAGTGTCTGAGGATCTTGCTCAGCATTTTCTTTCTCTTGTTGAAGAGCGCTGGCGATACGAGTCAAGACATCTTTCACCTGACTATTTACTTCATCCAAGTCTGCATCAGCTTTGTTTGTAGCAGCTTTGAGATTTTCTACTTCTTCTCCCAAGGATTGTCTGATTCCTTCTTCTTGGATTTGCTCTAAGAGTTGAGTTGCCTTGCTCAAGAGATTTTCTACTTGTTCCTTGCTGACATGATTGACATGCTCTTCAGGCATAAAGTCTCCATACAATTCTTTCAAGAAGCCATAAATAGCTGTCTTGGCACTTTGATTATCAACTTTTTCAGTATCTAGAACTGTCTGACTTGATTTCGCAGTAGTTGGCTGAGCTTTCAAAGCTTCTTCCACTTCTTGTTTTGCCTGATAGATACTTGGGAATAATTTGTTCAATTCTGCTGCCTTAAGGAAGGATTGTGATTGATACAAAGTCCAAGTCAACTGAGCTACTTTGTTTCGAAGTTCATCACTCAAACGACCGTCATTTACGTGTTCGTAGAAGTACTTGATGTATTCTACAGTTGTAACACCTGTTCGATCATTAAAGTCTTGAAGAGCTTGAAGTTGTGATTCAACCGCTACTAAAGCAGCCTCATCTTTAGCCAATTTAGCTTCTTGGAGTCGAACGAGAAGGTCTTTCTTAGGAAGTCCATAAGAGTCTGTATCCAAGGTATTGATTTTATCAATCAAGGCCTGATATTTCTTATCTAGAGCGCTTGTTTCAACAGGTTTGACACTTTCATCAATATGGATATATTGCTTATCAAAGAGATCCAGTGTTGCAAGATAACCTGCTGTAGAGTTAGTTGCCAGTTTCTTCATGTTTTCAGTAAACTGACCTAAGGCTAACTCAATCTGTCTTTGTTCGATAGGCTTGTCTTTGTAGATACTTCTGCTATCAGCTAGAAGTTGATCTACTTTCTCCAAGACTGCCTTCTCATCAAAAGCTCCAGGTTGATAATTGGATTGTAGGGCTGGAATCTTGTTTTTCAAAGCTACTTCATAGCCCTTCGTTTGAACCTTGATGTAGTGATTATGGTCGCCATGAGGAATCACAAAACTACCATTTTCTACCTGTAAGCTATAAGGAGACACACCATCTCGCAAAGCAGTGGTATAGAGTTCGTTTAGGAAATCAAGTTCTGGATTGCCAGTTTGGAGTGGCAAACGAACATGTTCCTTACGAACAGCATATGGGTGGATATGAGTTGGATCGTAGGCTTGGTCTGGATTTCCAAAGACAAAGAATCCGTTTGAAATTCTAATCGTTTCAAGTGGAACACCATAAGTTTTAGAGATATAAGCAATCTTTTCTTCATCGCTAGCATCTTTTGAGAAAGACTCTACCGTTTTAGCAAGAGGTTTTACAGGCTCTGCATCATGATGTGTTTTCAAATGATCCTGAGCTGCCTTAATTTGCTCTGCTGTCAAATCTTTCTTGAAGAAGTAATGATTGTGATCTCCATGTGACATGACAAAGCCTTGTTCATCCTCACTGATGACACGATTGGCATCAAAACCGTGATCATGGTCTTCATCATGATGGTGTCCATGATGATCTTCATCGTGATCGTCATCATGAACTGGATTTGGTGTTGCTGCATTTACCCCTTTCAAGTGGTCTTGCGCTGCCTTGATTTGATCAGCAGTCAAATCTTTCTTAAAGAAGTAATGATTATGGTCGCCGTGGCTCATGATGAAACCAGCAGCATCTTCACTAATAACTCGATTGGCATCAAAATCATGGCCGTGTTCTTCATGGTGATGACCATGTGCTTCTTCATCATGATCGTCATCGTCATCATGTGCTGGACTTGGTGTTACTGGCGTTTTACCTCTCAAATGATCTTGAGCTGCCTTAATTTGCTCAGGTGTCAAATCCTTCTTAAAGAAGTAATGATTGTGGTCGCCATGAGTCATGACAAATCCTGCCGCATCTTCACTGATAACTCTATTTGCATCAAACCTGTGATCATGGTCTTCACCATGATGGTGGTCATGCTCTTCTTCATCGTGATCATCATGAGATGCACTTGGTGTTGTCGTATTTGCCCCTTTCAAGTGATCCTGAGCCGCCTTAATTTGGTCTGCTGTCAAATCTTTCTTAAAGAAGTAATGATTGTGGTCGCCATGAGTCATGACAAAACCTTCTGAATCTTCACTTATAATTCGATTGGCATCAAAACCATGACCATCTTCTTCCTCATGGTGGACATGTGAAGTCGCATTACTTGATCCAGTATTAGAAGAACTTCCTACCTCTTCCGTGTTAGAGTGTGATGGGGGATTGTTAAGAGATGACTTAGGAATATAATGATAGTGGTCCCCATGTCTTACTATATAAGCATCACCGGTATCTCTGACAATGTCATTAGGGTTAAAGACATAACCATCATCTGCTGCAGTAACACCATTATTCGGTGTCACCGATAAAGGTTGACTGAGAGCTGTAGTATTCCCTGATAAATATGCTTTTGCGGCTGCTAATTCACCTGCCGACAAGTCACTCTTAGGAATGAAATGATAGTGACCACCATGTGGTACTATATAACCATCACCTGTATCTTTAATGATATCTGAAGCGTTAAAGACATAACCATCATCTGTTGTATAGCGTCCCTGAGACCTTGCTACAGCAACATCAGCGCCGACCTTCTCATTATCTTTGACATGTTCTTGTTTTTGACGATTGATTTCATCCTTGGTTCGAACATTATCAGCATGAGCTGCATCTTTCAGGTAGACATAATATTTTCCATCGACCTTGATGATATAGCCACCCTTGACCTCATTGACAATATCAGCGTCTTTAAGTTGATAATTAGCATCCTTCATCAGAAGTTCTTCACTAAAGAGGGCATCATAAGGAACTTTACCATTATAGTAATGATAGTGGTCACCGTGTGACGTCACATAGCCCTGATCTGTAATCTTAATGACAATTTGCTCAGCCTGAATTCCTTCTTTTTGGCTAACCTGATCCGGCGTCAGTTTTTCAGTTTTTTGACTTGACTGGCTGCCATCCACATACGAGACACGATTATTGTCCTTATTTTCCTGCGAGCGATGCTGGTTCAGTGCATAAGCGCAAAGACTCAAGGATACGATAACAGCTGATCCAGCTGCTATATATTTTTTACTGAATTTCATAAATCCCTCATTTCAATAAATGATGAAGCTATTTCTTAACTTCTTTTTCTCGGTTAAACAATTTTTCTAAACCGGTTATTTAACCGTTTAATTAACCAGTAAATAGTTTACCTTTTTTAAGCTTATCTGTCAAGATTTTTAGTGAAAGAGAATAAAATTATTACTTTAAGAATCCTTTCTTCATTTTTTAGACAGGAAATTTCATCTTTTTATTAACAAATAAAAGGACATTATTCTATCCAATAATAGAACAATATCCTTTCAACTAGATGCTCATTAGTCAAAATATTCTAAGGTTTTATTTGCTTAAGAGTTTTAATATCATAGGTTACTAAATCCCCATTCTTATTATAAAACTGAACTCCTTCTGATGAAAAAATAAGATATTTAGAATCAATTTGAGCAATTTGTGCTATTTGATTTATATGATTTTTTAAAGTATCCTTATCTAATCCATAATCTGGTATATCATCATAATCTTCTTCTTTATTTTCTGCATGTGATTTTTCTTCTTCACCAACTTTTTCGACTGAAGGATTGCTGCTAGTCGCATCTGCCTCATTTTGAGATTTATTATCCTTTGGTTGTTCATCAACTTTGTTTGAATCCGTTGCATCTTTCTTTGTTTCCGATTTCTTATCTGAAGAAACTAGAAGTGAATTAGAAGAATCATTTGTTGTTTCTTTTTCTTCATTTCTTTTAGCTATCAACTCTTGAGCTTGTTTCCACTCTTTATCTGATAAATCAGACTGATTGATACTTCTCAATGAATCACCACTAGCTTTTGGAATACTGAAAGATTTATCTGCCCAAATATAGGTTCCCTTTGCCAATACATCCTGAGGATCAAAAATATATCCATCAGGAGTTGCAAACTTGCCTTCTTTAAGTGCTTTCTGAACTTCTTCCGCAGAATGGATAATTTGCCAGTTCTTCATTCCAGGACGTTTTTCAAGAGGAGTTACATTAGCAATAACAGATCCAGCATCATCATGACCTGGTTTTGACCAAACTTCAGGACGCACATCAGGATGCTGCATTACATATTTTATAGTTGCTATTTGCTCACTATTTAACCAAGAATAAGGTACGACGTGAATGTGATCGATATGCGGAATAATGAAGGAAGTTCCAGTATCATACGTAGTATTGGCTGCATGCATAGGCAAGCTAGATACATCAACAGCTAATCTTGGTTTAATTTCTGTTTCTACAATATCATAACGATAATTATCTTTATCTTTAAGCATTAGTTCCTGCTCAGAAAAAGCTATTTGAGTAAGATCGAGTTCTTCACGTGAATAAAAATAATCTTTTCCACCTTCATTAATTATATAACCAACTTTACTATTTCTAGAAACTTTACTAGTTACTTTTTTATAATCAAACTTTGGTCTTTCCTTCTCATCTGAGTGAACTGAAGAAACGATGTCATCGGGATTTTTACCAGTTTCTTGAATCCATTTAGCAACTTCATCCAATTCGAATTGTTCTAATTCACCATATCCCATATAATGGAAATGATCACCGTGTTTGGCAATAACACCTGATTTATCAACAGAATCGATGGAATCTTTGGTAAATATGTATCCATCACTCGTATCATAAGGTTTACCATCTAAACCTTTTCCATAAGCTTTGATTGGTTGTCCTAAGAACTTATGAACTACTTCTTTTGATACTAAAGGTTTAATATCTGTACCAATTTGATTTAATCCATTTTGCCCTTTTAACGGAATAATTCTAGCAATCTTCTGCTCTAAATCAGACATTTGGGAGTAAGGGATAAAGTGATAATGATCTCCGTGAGGCACTGCGACACCGTTTGCAGTACGTTTGATAATTTGTGCCGGATCAAAGACTAATCCATCAGATTCCACATGGCGTTCTGATAAAGGTTTGGCATACAATTCACTTAAAAGTGTTGGGATATCTTCCCCT
>JAWFOO010000013.1:0-64151 GCA_032511625.1 Streptococcus mitis
AGATTACATTCATGTCTTGGACCTTGCACAGGCTCATGTTAAAGGAATGAACTACCTATTTCAAGAAGACAGTTCTTCTCAAATCTTTAACTTAGGAACTGAAAAAGGCTATACCGTCAAAGAAATCTTTAAAACTGCTGAAGAATTACTGAATCAAAAAATACCACACGAAATTGTTGCTCGCCGTGCTGGTGACCCAGCCAGCGTCCTAGCAGACGCATCAAAAGCTAAAAAATATCTTGATTGGAAGGCTAGCTACTCCCTCGAAGATATTATTTTATCAGATTATCGTTGGCGTGTTAAAGAAGGCAAAAACATTTTGGAATAGGATAACAAAGGAGAAAGCCTTGGCGCTCTCTCCTTGCTTTATTTATTAAATTGTCAGAAAATTTATTGACAGATTAAAGAAATCGTGTTACAGTAATATCCGCAGGTATCTTTCGATACCAAATCCACATGAAAGGACGGGGTATGAAACTTTCTCATTATTTAATTGGCTTACTTCTACTCCTAGTCTTTCTCTCCATTAGCATTGGAACCAGTGATTTTTCATGGGGAAAACTCTTTGCACTGGATCATGAAACTTGGCTTCTCTTTCAAGAATCGCGTCTCCCAAGAACCATCAGCATTCTCCTGACCGCCTCTAGTATGAGTATGGCAGGACTTCTCATGCAGACTATCACTCAAAATCAGTTTGCTGCTCCAAGCACAGTTGGAACGACTGAAGCTGCCAAACTGGGAATGGTGCTGAGCCTCTTTGTCTTTCCGTCGGCTAGTCTGACCCAAAAGATGCTCTTCGCTTTTGTTTCATCCATCACATTCACCCTCTTCTTCCTAGCCTTCATGACTATTTTTTCTATAAAGGAAAGGTGGATGTTGCCTCTGATTGGGATCATCTATAGCGGGATTATCGGTTCTGTGACAGAAGTTATCGCCTACCGTTTCAATCTGGTTCAGAGTATGACAGCTTGGACCCAGGGCTCCTTCTCCATGATTCAGAATCATCAGTATGAATGGCTCTTTTTAGGCCTCATCATCCTGATAGCCGTTTGGAAATTATCCCAAACTTTTACCATCATGAATCTGGGCAAGGAAGCCAGTGAGAGTTTGGGGATTTCTTACTCCCTACTTGAAAAACTGGCTCTCTTTCTGGTTGCTCTAACGACTAGTGTCACCATGATTACCGTGGGTGGCTTACCTTTTCTCGGAGTTATTGTTCCCAATCTTGTTCGCAAGCGTTATGGAGATAATCTAAGTCAGACCAAACTTATCGTCGCACTGGTTGGAGCCAATCTAGTTCTGGCTTGCGATATCCTATCCCGAGTTCTGATTCGACCCTATGAGTTGTCTGTCAGTCTTCTACTAGGAATCATTGGTAGCCTCGTCTTTATCCTACTTCTATGGAGAGGGGGACGAAAAGATGCAGTTTAAAAGCAAACATACCAAACTCTTCTGCCTTCTCATTATTCTCGCCATCGGAGCTTGTCTTCTCTACTTTTGGCCCATCACTCACTTGTCAGCCTTTGCTTGGAAATTGCGTTCCCAAAAAATTGTCGTTTATCTCTTGGTAGCTATCGCGACTGGGATTTCGACCATTAGTTTTCAAACCCTGACGGAAAATCGTTTCCTGACTCCTAGTATTTTGGGAATCGAATCCTTCTACGTCCTACTACAAACTCTGCTACTGGTTTTTGAAAGCAAGTTTCTTCAACTCGGGAAGTCTCCCATCTTAGAATTCCTAATCTTACTTCTTGTCCAATCCCTCTTCTTTCTCGCCTTAGAAGGCTACCTGAAGACGCTGATGAAACAAGATCTGGTCTTTATCCTGCTGATTTGTCTTGCCCTCGGAAGTCTCTTTCGAAATATCAGTACCTTCCTTCAGGTCCTGATGGATCCAAACGAATACGATAAACTGCAAAACGGTCTCTTTGCCTCCTTTCAACATCTCAACACTTCCATCCTAGCCATCGGCTCTCTGATCATCATTGCTTTGACAATCTTTTTCTTTCGAAAAGCAGTCATTCTGGATGTCTTGCACCTACAAAGAGAAACAGCTCAGATATTGGGACTCGATGTTGAAAAAGAACAGAAAGAGCTCCTCTGGGGCATCGTACTTTTAACTTCAACGGCCACTGCCTTGGTAGGGCCTATGGCCTTCTTCGGCTTTATGCTGGCTAATATAACTTACCTGATTGTCAAAGATTATCGGCACAAGTTGCTCTTTATCGTAACTATTCTGATTGGATTTATTAGTTTGACCTTGGGACAAGCCCTCATCGAACGAGTTTTTGCTCTGGAAATTCGCATCAGCATGATCATCGAGAGTGTGGGTGGCTTCTTATTCTTTATCTTACTTTATAGGAGGGCGCGTCGGTGAAACTGGAAAACATTGACAAATCCATTCAAAAACAGGATATTTTGCAAGGCATTTCGCTTGAAGTCAGTCCTCAGAAACTGACAGCCTTTATTGGCCCAAATGGTGCTGGAAAATCGACTCTCCTCTCCATCATGAGCAGACTGACCAAGAAAGATCAGGGGATTCTCAGTATCAAAGGCCGTGAAATCGAGAGTTGGAATTCACAAGAACTAGCTCAAGAACTCACTATCCTAAAGCAGAAAATCAATTACCAAGCCAAATTGACGGTGGAAGAACTGGTCAGTTTTGGACGATTTCCCTACAGTAGAGGACGACTGAGACCAGAAGATTGGGAAAAAATCCGAGAAACTCTGGACTATCTGGAACTGACCAACCTAAAAGACCGCTACATCGATAGCCTGTCTGGAGGCCAGCTCCAGCGGGTCTTTATCGCTATGGTACTGGCCCAGGATACAGACTTTATCTTGCTAGATGAACCGCTCAACAATCTCGATATCAAGCAAAGCGTCAGCATGATGCAGATTCTCAAGCGACTGGTGGAGGAACTAGGAAAGACCATTATCATCGTCCTCCACGATATCAACATGGCCAGTCAGTATGCAGATGAAATTGTCGCCTTCAAGGACGGTCAAGTCTTTAGCAAGGGAAGAACAGATCAAATCATGCAGGCTGACCTGCTCAGTCAACTTTATGAGATTCCCATCACGCTGGCTGATATCAATGGCAAAAAGATCTGTATCTATAGCTAATAACATATAAGTTCAAGTTAGAGAACCTTCAATCTCTTAGTCAATAAAACCTAGAGACTCCCTAAATCGTTATCACATTTTAAAAAGGAGAAATCATGAAAACATCCCTCAAACTTTACCTCACTGCCCTAGTAGCCAGCTTCTTGCTCCTACTTGGTGCATGTAGTACAAACTCAAGCACTAGTAAGACGGAGTCAAGTAGCTCTGCTCCAACAGAGGTAACCATTAAAAATTCACTAGGTGTAGTCACACTTTCAAAAGTCCCTGAAAAGATTGTGACCTTTGACCTCGGTGCTGCGGATACTATTCGCGCTTTAGGTTTTGAAAAGAATATCGTCGGAATGCCTACAAAAACTGTTCCGACTTATCTAAAAGACCTAGCTGGAAAAGTTAAAAATGTTGGTTCTATGGTTGAGCCAGACCTAGAAGCCCTTGCTGCTCTTGAACCAGACCTAATTATCGCTTCACCACGTACCCAAAAATTCGTAGATAAGTTCAACGAAATCGCTCCGACTGTTCTCTTCCAAGCAGGCAAAGATGACTACTGGACTTCTACCAAGACTAATATCGAATCCCTAGCAAGCGCCTTCGGTGAAACTGGTACACAGAAAGCCAAGGAAGAATTGGCCAAGCTAGACAAGAACATCCAAGAAGTCGCTACTAAAAATGAAAGCTCTGACAAAAAAGCCCTTGCCATCCTCCTCAACGAAGGAAAAATGGCTGCCTTTGGTGCCCAATCTCGTTTCTCTTTCTTGTACCAAACCTTGAAATTCAAGCCAACTGATACTCAATTTGAAGATTCTCGCCACGGACAAGAAGTCAGCTTTGAAAGTGTCAAAGAAATCAATCCTGACATCCTCTTTGTCATCAACCGTACCCTTGCCATCGGTGGGGACAACTCTAGCAACGATGGCGTCCTAGAAAATGCCCTTATCGCTGAAACTCCTGCCGCTAAAAATGGTAAGATTATCCAACTAACACCAGACCTCTGGTATCTAAGCGGAGGCGGTCTTGAATCAACAAAACTCATGATTGAAGACGCACAAAAAGCTTTGAAATAAGCAACTTCAAACTCAACTAACAACTTTACATGATAAACCGCATCCTATCAAGCTCACTCAAACCTGATAGGATGCGGTTTTATTATTTTATTAAAATCTTTTACCTAACCTCATTCCCCTTCTTGATTTCGTTTGAGGGAAAAATGGTCTGGAACAGGGTCCTTACCTGTTTTCGACCAGGGATGGCAACGTAAAATCCGAGCCAAGCCCATCAAAACACCCTTGAAGCCATGTTTTTCAATAGCCTCAATCATGTAGTTGGAACAAGTCGGCTCAAAGCGACAAGAGGGTGGAAAGGCTGGTGAGATAAACCGTTGATAAAAGCGCACAGGCGCTATTAAAATTCGTTTCATTATTTCTTGGTTACAGCCATGGTATGTAGTTGGCTGATTTCTTTTTTGTTAAGGCGACGCGATTCACCTGGACGGAGACCTGTCAAGTCTAGGTGTCCAAAACGAGTTCGAGACAACTTATCTACTTGGAGACCGACAGCTTCAAACATCTTTTTAACCTGATGGTTACGCCCTTCATGGATGGTCAACTGCACCACAGAGCGGTTTTTAACTGGATCCACTTTGAGAATCTCATAGACAGCCGGTTTGGTTTTCTTTCCATCAATCTCAAGTCCACGGGTCAAGGGGCGCAGATTATCCTTATTGGCCACACCTTTAACACGCGCGACATAAACCTTGTCAATCTCATTACGAGGGTGAATCATCTCATCCGTAAAATCCCCATCATTGGTCAAAATCAAGACTCCTGATGTATCCCAGTCCAAACGACCTACAGGGTAGATGCGCTCTTTGACATTGGGCAAGAGGTCGACAACCGTCTTGCGACCCTTGTCATCTGTCACACTGGAAATGACACCGCGTGGTTTGTTAAGTAGATAATAGACCTTTTCTTCGTTGTAGATAGGCTGACCTTCAACTTCGACCTTGTCACCAGACTTGATGGTCGTTGCTAGTTCACGTACCACCTGGCCGTTGACCGTCACCAAACCTTGCTTGATCAGCTCTTCTGCTTTTCTCCTACTGGCCACACCTGCGTGGGCAATATACTTATTGATTCTCATCTTCTTCTATCCTTTCACCAAATAATTGGCTTTCTTGGGCTTGAATCTCAAGCTCATCAATCACTGGTAATTCTTCTAAATGGTTTATCCCCATGTAATCTAGGAAATAATCTGTAGTCACATAGAGGTTGGGGCGCCCCAACACTTCTTTTTTCCCGTCTTCCTTTATCAGGTCAAAAGCCTGCAACTTTGCCAAGGCCCCACTCGAGTTGACCCCACGGATGGCATCAATTTCTATTCGTGTGATAGGCTGTTTGTAGGCAATGATGGACAAGGTCTCAAGAGCTGCCCGAGACAAGCTCTGGTTGATAGGTGCCTTAGAGTATTCCTTCAAAATCTCTACAAATTGAGGCTTGGTCACCAATCTATAAGCTCCCCCTGTCTCAATCAGAGCCAAACTGGAATCTGGGTCCTTTTCATACTTCTGGGCTAATTTTTCTAAACTCTGTTGGATGCCTGTCGGTGGCAGAGAGAGGAGTTCAGCTAACTGGCGGACTCTAATCCCATCTTCACCCGCTACAAACAAGAGCGCTTCTATTTTTGCTAAAGTACTCATCTTTCCTCTCTATCAAGTCTAGCTTTGGGCCACTTGACTTTCTTCCTTCTTTTCCATGAGATAGATATCTCCGAAACTCTCCTCTTGCACAAGAATCAGCTCCTGGGTTTTGATTAACTCTAGGGTTGCCAAAAAGAGGGTGATAACCTCTTGGACATTCTGGGCTTCCTTGAACAAATCCTGCAAGCGCAATTGATCTCGTCCAGCCAAGGACTCTTTCACGATAACCATCATGTCCTCAATCTTATACTCATCCCGCAGGATAGTCGTATGATTCTGTTCAAACTCCTCTTTTTTCTTGGCTAGGATATTTGAAAAAGCCAAAAAGAGGTCAATGGTCGTCTTGTCATGCACAAGCTCCGCATCTTCGTAAATCAATTCTGTCGGCGCTTTGGAATAGTGCTGGGCCCGTTCTTGGTGCTTGGCTTCCAAGTGTTCACCCAAGAGCTTGAATTTGCGGTATTCTTCGATTTGGGAGAGAAGATCCTGCTCTAGGTCATCTTCCAAATTTGTCACTTCTGCTATCTTTGGCAAGAGCTTGCGACTCTTGATCAACATGAGCTGACTGGCCATGACCATATACTCTCCCGTCACTTCCAGACGCATGGCCTGCAGGGTTGAGACATAGGCTAGATATTGTTCGATGACTTCCGTAATGGGCACATCGTAGATATCCATCTGGTACTTAGAAACAAGGTGCAAGAGCAAGTCCAGGGGCCCTTCAAAATCTTTTAATTTAATATCCATTATCTATATTTTTCTAAGGTCAGGACTGTTTTTAATCCTAATTTTTTTGCAATTTCGTACAAATCGACCTTGTTTTCAATTTGTCGTAGAATGAACTGTTCCCGCAATGCTTGGGCTGATAAGGCTGGAAAACCTTTCTCCTTGACAAAAGCTTCTAACTGACGAAAGGCCCACTGACGGGAATAAGCTTTCCCTCCCCTTTCAAAGAGATAGGTCTGCCCCATCAAGGGTTCCAATTCTGAAAGCAAGGTCGTGGGAATGGTGACAATCCTCTGTTGGGAAGCCTTCTTGATTCGCAACACCTGAAAGTCCAGATTGATATCCGCAACCTTGAGAGCTAAAATCTCACTCGGCAAGAGGCCCATTTCTAGGATTAAGAGCGCTAGCAAGCGACCCTCTGGATAGTCGCTTTCCTGCCAAAAAGAGTCTAGGTCTAACAATTCTGGCTTTTCGGTCTTCTTTTCAGCTTGTTTAGCTAATTCCAAGCGGTAAAAGCTATCCACTTCTCCTTTTTGATAGAGAAAGTAGAGAAATTGGTTACAGGCCGAAATCTTTCGCTTCTGGGCGCTGATCTTTAGATTGGTTAGCTGGGCTTGGTAAATCTTGAGACTGGTCTCAGAAATCCGCTCGCCTACCAAATCTAAAAACTGTTCTAAATCATACTTATAGGACTGCTTGGAATTGACAGACAAGCCTTGCTTTTCTTCTAAAAAGGCTGAAATCCTATCTCTCATTTGCATCGAATCTCATATTCCTTACTAAAGTCATGCAAGAGGGCATTGACTGCCTTTAGGATGGACTTGCGCGTGATAATTCCTTGGAAAATACCAGACGCATCCACAACCGGCAAGAAGGACTCATCTACCAGCTTGTGCAAGACCTCCGTAATGGTAAAATCAGGCGAGACGACCGCTACGTCCGTTCTCGTCATATGAACGATATCCGTATCTGCCATGATTTCTTGACTCAAATCATGCTCCATCTGATAAGCCATAATATCTCTGAGCCCAATAGTTCCAACAAAGTGTTTTTCATCTGTCACAACAGGAACACGGGTATAGGTCATCTGACTAAGCAAGAGTGTCGCATGATCCGCATTGTGAGTATCAATCAACACAGCTAGATTTTTAGCAGGAGTCAAAAAAGTTTCTTCTTGCCCCAACAAGAAAGTCTCAAACTCCTTGGCAATCATCGGCTAAACTCCTTGGACAAGCCCGGATACACCTCATGGTCTCGTGTCAAAAAGTCCACTTTGAAATAACTGTCATCAATCTCCACACGAGCATAGAGACATTCTCTGATGGTCCCACGTGGTTGACTGATGGAACCTGGATTTAGAAAAAGAGTCTTGCCTTCCATCCAAGCACTTGGCACATGCAAGTGACCATAGAGGCAGATATCGGCCTCTTCCTCCTGAGCCCAGTAGTCCAACTTTTGAAAATTGAAATTAATGTCAAACAAGTGACCATGTGTTTGGATAATCTTGGTCGAACCAAGCTCAGTCACCAAACGTTCTGGGTAACCTGCATAGAAGTCCATATTCCCTTTAACAACACGGATGCCTTCCCAAAGGGGAGAATCAGGACGCAGTTCAGAATCGCCGTTATGAAAAACGGCATCAACTTTGCCTACATAGCGATCACGGATTTCTTCCACAATCAAGCTATCGCCATGAGAATCGCTCATTACAATGATGGTTTGCTTTGCCATGATGGAAATACCTCCAAAAGTTTCTTAACGGCTAAGGCACGGTGAGATTGACTATTTTTTTCTTCAAGGGTTAATTCAGCTGAGGACTTGCCTGTCTCTCCTACCAGGAAGAGAGGATCGTAACCAAATCCATTTTCACCCTTAGGTTCAAAGTTAATGTAGCCTGGCCAGTCTGCTTCAACAACCAAGCTTTCCTTGTTTGGACTGGCCACGACTAGGGTTGTATGGAATTGAGCCGAGCGGTCCTTGAGTTCAAAGACCATGGCCAATTCGTGCAAGAGTTTGGCATTGTTTTCACGGTCAGTAGCTCCCACACCTGCGAAACGAGCTGACCAGACACCTGGCAAGCCACCAAGGACATCGACTTTGAGACCTGAGTCATCTGCCAAAACCATCTTGCCCGTTAATTGAGAAATAGTTTCTGCCTTGAGGCGGGCGTTTTCTTCGAAGGTCATGCCTGTTTCTGCTACTTCAGGTAAGTCAGGATAGTCATTAAGATTTTCCACATCGTATCCTAACTTGTCAAAGATAGCTCGAAATTCCTTGGTCTTGCCCTCGTTACGAGTCGCAATCAACAAGGTTTCTCTAACCTTGTTTGTCTCAAAGAAGTCGTGAACATTGACCCCTTCTTTAGGCAATTCCACATACAAGAGTTGCCCATTTTCAACCAAGAGCAGGGCCCCTTGACGTTGAATGACTTCCAAGTTACGTCCCATTTCTTGGTTGAGGATATCTACCACAAAAGACAATAAACGGTAGCGAGAACCATAGCGTAAAACAGCAACTGAAATCGGGAAACCTCGTTCCTCGTCTCGAAAGATTTTGGCCAATCCAACCAGAGGGAAATCCAAGTCTTCATCAGTCAACGTCCGGACGCCACCAAAAATAGCATAGGACCCGACATACCAGTCCTGGTCATCCTTGTATTCATAAATTTTATTTGTCATAATTCTACATGCTCCACATGAATCTCTTTTTCAAGCCATTCTTCACCAATTTGTGCAAAACTTTGGCTGCTGGCTGTTGTGTAAAAACGGTGATGGAGTGGTCCGGCATCGCGACCACGATTGATTTCAAAATAATTAAGTAAGACTGAGATATCCCGTACGCACTCTGCCCCACTATCGATGAGCTGAACCTTGGGTCCCATGACATTTTGAATAATGGGTCTGAGGAGTGGATAATGGGTACAACCCAAAATCAGGCTATCCACCTTTCCAACCAAGGGACGTAGGGTTTCATAAACTACTTTCTTAGTGACACTGGTTGACAGAGCCCCAGACTCCACCAAGGGAGCAAACTTGGGACAGGCCAAACTCTCCACCTGTAAGTCCGGATCCAGATCATTGATTTTCTGTCGGTAGATGTCAGATTGTACCGTCATAGGCGTTCCAATGACTCCGATTTTCCCACCTTGGCTGGACTTGATGGCTGCCGAAGCTCCTGGCAAAATTACACCTAGGACAGGAATATCTAGTTGAGCCTTGATTTCTTCCCAGACGACCGCAGTCGCTGTATTACAAGCAATGACAATCATTTTGACATCCTTGGTCAAAAGAAAGTTGACCAACTGCCAAGTATATTCACGAATTTGCTCAGCAGGACGGGGCCCGTAAGGCGCGCGTGCCGAATCTCCAATATAGACGATTTCTTCATGGGGAAGTTGGCGCATGAGCTCGCGCACAACGGTCAAGCCCCCGACACCCGAATCCAAAAAACCAATTGGTCGATTATCCATACAGTCTTCTTTCTAGTCTTTTTTCTGATTGATAGTTCATTATGATTATTGATCCTTATGAACTGAATGACATCCTAATCAACAACTATCTCTCTTAATCATAATCAAATATCAATAGAATGCAAGGAAAAAGTCTCATCCCTAAAACCATAGCCAACATAGTGAGAAGTCTGGAACTTTCATCCCAGACTTTTCCTTATTTATTTTTTCTTTTTATTGTTAGCAAGGGCTGCCTTTTGTTGGCGGATGATTTGGTGGTAAACTTGTTGTACCTTAGCTTCGCTTGGTTTTTGACCATTTGCACTCAAAAGAGTACGAACTGCTTCAGCATTCAAACGTGGGTTGTCAGCGAATTCTTTTTCAATTTGCTTACGAACCAAGTACATTCCTCCAAGAGCTCCTCCTAGAAAAGCTAGCACAATCAATACAATTGCTAAAAGTAAATCCATCATTTTTCTCCTGTTTCTTTTTGAGTCTCTTTCATTATACCACAAACTAGCCACCCTGACTAGTTTGTTTTACGCTTTCAGGGATGGAATAAATAGCAAAAAGAACCCTGCTTTTCTGCAAAAGAGGGCTCCTTACTGAGTTTATACTCAATGAAAATCAAAGAGTAAACTAGGACGCTAGCCGCAGGTTGCTCAAAACACTGTTTTGAGGTTGCAGATAGAGCTGACACGGTTTGAAGAGATTTTCGAAGAGTATTAATTTCATATTTCTGCCTATCCATTTATACTAATAAAAGACTGAGACACCAGATCTCAGCCTTTTTCTTTATCCCAAAACCAATTCATCACTGACCAGACTTTGACCACTATTTTTCTGGAAGAGATGCATGAGATTTTCAACCGTCAGATGCTTTTTCTCCTCTCCCTTGACATCCACCACTATCTTACCCTGATAGAGCATAATGATACGATTGCCGTACTCAATCGCATGGTTCATATCGTGGGTAATCATCAAAGTCGTCAACTGATGGTGTTCCACAATCTTTTGCGTCAAGTCCATCACCATTTGACTCGTTTTCGGATCAAGCGCCGCAGTGTGTTCATCCAAAAGCAAAAGTTTAGGTTTCACCAGAGCTGCCATGACTAGGGTCAAGGCCTGTCTTTGTCCTCCTGAAAGGTATTGGGTATCCACTTTCAAGCGATTTTCAAGGCCAATATTCAACTCTTTCAAGGCCTCTTGGAACTGGATTCTCTCCTTCTCCTTCACGCCCCAACCAAGCCCTCTCTTCTGCCCACGTCTCAAGGCAATAGCCATATTCTCCTCAATCGTCAAACGAGAAGCTGTTCCCATCTTAGGATCTTGAAAAACACGGGCAATATCCTTGGCTCTCTTTCTTACACTAAGATTTTTAATGGATTTGCCTGCCAATAAAAGGTCCCCTTCATCCACCGATAGATTGCCAGCCAAGATATTCATCAAAGTGGATTTCCCTGCTCCATTTCCACCAATCACAGAGATAAAATCTCCCTCTTCAACCTCTAAGTCTAATCCTTTGAGGACATGGTTCTCATTGACCGTCCCTGCTTCAAAGGTTTTGTGAATATTTTCAAGTGTTAACAAACTTGCCATAACTTTCTCCTCCTATTCATTTCTCAGTTTCAAACCACGAATCTTTAATCTCTTTTGCAGTTCTGGTGCAAATAACACTAAGGCTAGCAAGATTGCATTAAAGAGACGTACCAGGTTTTGATCTAGATTTGGAATTTCATAGATATTTAAAATAATCAAACGGTAAACAATGGCACCGATTCCGATAGATAACAAGCGACCTCCAATGGTCAAGTCGTGTATCAAAACTTCTGCAATAATAACTGCACTCAAACCAACAACGATGGTTCCTGTCCCAGAGGTTACGTCTGAAAATCCATCATTTTGAGCGAACAAGGAACCACACAGGGCAATCAAACCATTTGAAATCATGTAACCAACAATCTTCATGGTGTCTACATTGACCCCATTAGCCTCACTCATCGGAATATTGTCCCCAGTCGAACGCAAGACCAATCCAATCTCCGTTTTCATCAAAAGAGTCAAGACCAAACAAACAAGTAGGAGACAGGCCAAACTGAATGAGAAAACAGCTTCTTCATTTGTCAGCCCCAAGCTCGCCAATTGTTTAAAGACAGTTGAAGAATCTCCCAAGGAAAGGTTGGGCACACTGCCCATGATTTTAATATTGATTGAATAAAGCCCTGTCAAGGTCACAATCCCTGTCAAGAGAGCTGGGATTTTCATCTTGGTGTGGAGCATTCCTGATACAAGACCAGCTACCATACCTGCCAGCAAAGCAAGTAAGGTCGCAATCCAAGGATTTGTCCCTGCCTGTATCTGCGATACAACGACAGCTGCCCCCAAAGGAAAGGCTCCTTCAGCAGTCATATCCGCAATATCCAAAATACGGAAAGTCAAGTAAACTCCAATGGCCATAATCGACCACAACAAACCTTCTGATAAACTAGATAATACAAAACTCATCTTAAACCTCCCTATTCCTTGCTTTCCAACTTACTAATATCAATTCCTAGTGCATCTGCCATTTCTTGATTGGTATGCAATTCCAGTTTTTCAGGCAACTCAACTGCTATATTTTCTGGTTTCTCACCTTTTAAGACACGAATCAACATGCGGGCTGTCTGCCGTCCCAATTCTTCATAATTGGTACCGTAGTTATACAAACCACCAACCGCAATCATTTCCGTTGAGCCACCGAATACTGGAACCTTGTGTTTAATAGAAACCTGCTTAACTGTTTCCATGGTTGACGAAATGATATTGTCCGTTGGTACAAAAACCATATCCACTTCTGCCATCAAACTCTCTGCTGCCGCTTTGACATTGTTACTGTCCAAGATTGTTTTTTCAACAACGGTAAAGCCTTTTTCTTCCAGAAGTCGCTTAGCTTCATCCTTTTGGACAACTGAGTTTGGCTCGCTCTGAGTATAGAGGATTCCAATTGTTTTAGCTTTTGGCAACACTTTCTTTATCAAATTGATTTGGGTTGAGATAGCATCTGATGACTGATCACTTGTTCCAGTTACATTGCCCCCAGGATGCTCTCTTGACTCTACCAACTTGGCACTGACAGGGTCTGTTACAGCTGAAAAGATAACCGGTGTCGTTTGTGTTGTATTAGCCAAGCTCTGAGCAGAAGGCGTTGCGATAGCTAGAACGACATCACTAGATTCTGCTAGTTGCTGGGAAATCGTTTTTAGGTTTCGTTGTTCTCCCTGTGCATTTTGCAAATCAATCTCGATATTTTTCCCTTCAGCATAGCCTTGCTTGGCAAGCTCATCCACAAACCCTTCTCTAGTAGCGTCTAAGGACTGGTGGGTAATAAATTGCGAAATACCGATACGAAACACATCTTTTTTCTTATCTGCCTTCAACTGATGCAAACTAATCAGAGAGGTCAAGAGAATCCCCACTACCAAGAGAGGGGCTAGTAATTTTCGAACAACTTTCATAATGAAACTCCTTCTCAGAAAAGATAAAACAAAAAACCGCCTAGATAATATCTAAACGGATGCTTGAAATAAGCTAACAAGTTACAACTTAGCTAGTCCATTTAGATATTCATCTATATGGACCACAATCAAAAATCTTAGCCACATAGATACAAACAAATTGCTTGAACTGTTTGCATCCATGGTGACATGTCTACAAACACTATCTAAAGTAGCTAAAGTAAAAGTTTTGATTCATCGTTACAGCTTGTCTCTTATTCATTTCTTTTTCTGCTTTCTTTTTTGATGTTTCCTATCTTACCACCTTTTTCATCAGCTGTCAAGAATATTTCAGAATTTTTTAAAATTTTTCGAAAATTCTTTCAGGATACTTTCAAAGATTTTTTCAAATCAGTCCAACAAAAAAAGGTTTATAATTCCCATAAAAATTGATATGGAAATTATAAAACCATTATTAGTTTAACCCTTGTTGGTAACGCGCTAATTCGGCTTGGTTAGCCCAAACATAGTGACCTGGACGGATTTCTACCATAGATGGCTTATCAGTCTCATAGTCGTGTTGACTTGGGTCGTAAACCTTCAAGACCTTCTTACGTTCCAAGATTGGATCTGGGATTGGTACCGCTGAAAGCAAGGCTTGAGTATATGGATGAATTGGATTGTTAAACAATTCTTCTGTTTCTGCAACCTCTACAATAACACCCTTGTAAATAACTGCGATACGATCTGAAATAAAGCGAACGACAGACAAGTCATGGGCGATGAAGAGATAGGTCAAACCAAGTTCTTTTTGGAATTTTTTGAGCAAGTTCAAGACTTGAGCACGCACAGAAACGTCCAAGGCTGAAATGGGCTCATCCGCAATAACAAAGTCTGGTTGCATGACCAAGGCACGGGCAATACCGATACGTTGACGTTGACCACCTGAGAATTCATGAGGGTAACGAGTCAAGTGCTCAGCAAGAAGCCCCACTTCACGGATAATATTTTTAACTTTCTCTTTACGTTCTTCTTCATCCTTGAACAGATGATGATTGTAAAGACCTTCAGAAATAATATAATCAACAGTCGCACGTTCATTCAAACTTGCGGCAGGATCTTGAAAAATCATCTGGATACGACGAATCAATTCTGCAGCTTGTTCACGCGATTTCTTACCATTAATCTTTTGACCATCAAAAATGATATCCCCATTACTTGTATCATTAAGACCGATGATGGCACGACCAATAGTTGTTTTCCCACTACCTGACTCACCTACAAGCGAGAAAGTTTCTCCCTTGTTGATAAAGAAGTTAGCATTTTTAACTGCGACAAACTTCTTACTTCCTTCACCGAAGGAAATTTCTAAATCTTTGATTTCTACTAATTTTTCAGACATTTCCTTCCTCCTAGTCAGCCAGATGGGCAAATCCCATTTTTTCACGAATCTTATCATGGAGATTTGCAATCACAGCTGGTTTTTCTACTTTTGGAGCATCCTCATGAAGTAGCCAAGTTTTAGCCCAATGTGTCTCTGATACTGAGAATTGAGGAGCTTTTTGTTCGAAGTCAATTTGCATTGCATAGTCAGAACGCAAGGCAAAGGCATCCCCTTTCAGGTCAGTATAAAGTGACGGAGGTGTTCCTGGGATTGAGTAAAGATCCCCTTTATCATCAGCAAGCTGAGGCAAGCTAGACAAGAGACTCCATGTATATGGATGGCGAGGGTCATAGAAGACTTCCTCAACAGTTCCATACTCAACGATTTCTCCTGCATACATAACCGCTACCTTATCTGCAATACTTGCCACCACACCAAGGTCGTGGGTGATAAAGATTGTTGTGAAATGGTACTCGTTTTGTAAAGATTTCAACAAATCAATAATCTGAGCTTGGATGGTCACATCCAAGGCAGTCGTTGGCTCATCACAAATCAAGACATCAGGTCGGCAGGCAAGAGCAATCGCAATAACGATACGTTGACGCATTCCTCCAGAATATTGGAATGGGTATTCATCAAAACGTCTATCTGCATCTGGAATCCCAACCTTATTCATGTAGTCAATGGCCAATTCTTTCGCTTCTTTAGCTGTTTTTCCTTGGTGTTTTACAATAACTTCTGTAATCTGACTACCAATTGTTTTAATTGGGTCCAAACTAGTCATTGGATCTTGGAAGATAGTCGCAATCTTAGCGCCACGAATTTGTTCCCAATCCTTGTGAGAAGATAAAGCTGTCAAATCTTGACCACGGTAGTCAATGCTACCTTGGGCAATGCGACCATTTTCTTCAAGCATACCTGTGAAAGTCTTTGTCAAAACAGATTTTCCTGATCCTGACTCACCTACCAAGGCTAATACTTCTCCTTCAACTAGTTCAAGGGAAACGCCGCGAATGGCTGTCAATACTTTGTCACGAACGTCAAATTCCACGACAATATCGCGAGCAGTCAAAATTACATTTTTTTCTTTTGTCATTTCTACTCCTATCTATGTGTACGTGGATCACTAGCATCCGCTAAGTTTTGACCAACTACGAAAAGGGATAAGGATACCAAGACAAGAGTTGTCAATGGAATCCAGAAGAGGTATGCATTTGTCGTTACGTTCTGAGAGTAATCTGAAATCAAACGACCTAAACTTGGAACTGTAATCGGCAATCCAAGTCCAAAGAATGAAAGGAAAGCTTCGTATGAGATAAAGGCTGGAAGCATTTGAGATGTCGTCGTAACGATAACAGATACCAATTGTGGCATAATGTTTTTTACAACAATCTTAAAGGTTGGTGTTCCAAGTGTACGTGAAGCAAGGTTATACTCCAAGTCACGATAACGCATGATCTGAATACGAATTGAGTAAGCAATACCAATCCAAGTAGTCACACTCATAGCAAAAATCAGATTCCAGAATCCAGCTCCGATTGAGTAAGTCAAGACAATGACAATCAAAAGAGATGGGATGTTTGAGATGACATTATAAACTTCCATCATCACACGGTCAACTGATTTTGAAATTCCCCAAATACCACCGACAAAAACACCGATAACCAAGTTAATCACTGTCGCAATCACAGAAATGAGGATAGAGTTACGAGCTCCGAACCAGACACCGTCAAAGAGAGATTTACCGTTACTGTCTGTACCGAACCAATGCTCAGCATTTGGCTTGATATAACGAGCACTAAAGTCGTTTACTTTGCTGACATCATTGAAATCAAACTTAGAAAACATTGGGTAGATGAAACTCATCAAAATGATAGCTACCAAGATTCCCAACATGACTACAGTTGATTTCTTCTTCATAAATTGTCTAAACACTGAGCCCCAGTATGAATAGGCTGGCGCATCAATGGCTTCAGAGGCAAAATCGTCACGTTTTACGAACTGAAATTTTTCTTTATCGATTGTAGACATTATTTGCCTCCTTTCTCAGTCAATTTAATACGTGGGTCAATAATAGTCATCCAAATATCTCCCAAAAGAAGTGAGAAGATAGAAATACATGTAAAGATGAAGACAAGACCTACGACCATAGAGTTATTAGATGCTTTTACAGAGTCAATCAACATTTTACCCATACCTGGGAAAGCGAAGACTGTTTCAGTAAGGGTTGCACCACCGATAACCCCGATAACAGCACCAGGAATTCCTGAAACCAGCGGAACCATGGCATTTTTAAAGATGTGTTTGTTTGAAATTTCTTTTTCAGACAAACCTTTTGCACGAGCAAAACGAACAAAGTCCTGTGATTGCAAGTCAATCATGTAACGACGAATCCAAATAGCTGTACCAGGAGCACCCAATAAACCAAGGATAACTGCTGGTAAAACATACGAACGCCAATCTCCAGCACCCAAGATAGGGAATGAATCTGGAAGACCAATTGATGATCCAATCAAACGAACAATGTAAACCAAGGCAATGGTTGGAAGGGCCATCAAGAAGGTCAAAAACCCTGTTGAGAAGCTATCAATCCAAGTATTCTTGAAGCGAGCCATAGCTGAACCAAGTGGCACGGCAATCGCATAAGAAATCACCAAACCAATCAATCCAACGACTGCAGAGCTAGCAATCATAGAAGGATATTGGTAGTTGCTTTCAGTTGCAGTATATGGGTCATCTTTCCCATAGTTAGCTACTTCACGAGAATCAGCCTGACTAGGCGATTTGTAGGTTCTTGAGTAGATATTAACTGAAGATGTTTTCTTACCAGTTGGGAATTGCACTTCTGATGTCTTAGTTTGACCTTGTCCTTGTGTGATAACTTGAAGCACAGGAGTATTAGCATAAGTTGGATATGAATCACCCAAATTCAAGTTCACAAAGTTTTGGTGAACAAATGGGAACTGACTATTGAAGTACAAGAGGTACTTGTGTTTAGTCCCTGAACCTACCAGAGACCAGCCGATAGCGGGATCATTTTCAAAACGCAAATAACGCTCCAAATTTGGATTTTCTGGGTCCTGAATCTTGTTTGTGTGGTCGATATCAAGCAAGTTTGCATAGAATTTAAACACACGTTCAAAAATTGGAATTTCACGTGTAGCGTAGAATTGGCCACTTTCAGTAAATTCTCCCAGGGTCCAACCATGACCGATTTGTTTGATGTATTTTTCATAGATAGCCTTGTTGGTATCATTGGCTTCAACTGTTACAGAAGCATCCATCTGGCTAGCTTTTTCTTGCAACTCTTTGGTATCGTAGTACTCGATATAGCCCATACGCTCATAAACGGTATTCTCATAGTTATCACGTTTATCAGCAGTTGTAGCAATCTTGTTATAGTTGGTATCCTGTTTGAAAATCAATTTTCGAGGAACCATTGTATAGATAATCGTGTAAGTCAAGGTTGTTACTAAGAAGATAGAAACCAATGACCGCAAAACACGCATAAAAATATATTTTTTCATATCATTTCCTTTAAAAATCCCAAAAGAACCTTCTCCTCATGGAGAGAAAGTTCTATTGAAAATTATTTACTTCACATGACTTGCCAATTCTTTTTGAGCTTTCTCGTTTGACTCAGTCTTTTCTTTCAACCATTTTTCACGAGCTTTTTCATACTCTTCTTTGGTGATTGCTTTTTCACCAACTTCAGTGTACTTCAAGTATCCTGAATTTTCACCTTTAAGGCCGGCTACTGAATATGAAGAGCTAAATGGTAGAACTTTTGAAACATATGAAACGGCTGTTTCTTTTGGAGAAGCCATTACTGGAATTGTCAAAGCATTGTCAGTCAACCAAGCTTGTGCCACCGCGTATTTTTCATAACGTTTTTGAACATCTTGGTTTTCGCTGTTTGCGTCATCAAGTAATTTTCCATAGTCAGCTAAACCAAGTTTGCTTACTACTGATGCATCTGTGTTTTGGTCAATACCAAGGTAAAGACGAGTGCTTCCTCCCTTAAGGACGAATTGATCCAAGAAAGTAGAAGGATCTTGATAGTCAGGGTTCCATCCTAGCAAGGTATGGATATCCCAGTCTTGCTCTTTAGCTGTTGGAGCGCTAAATGAAATTGGTAAAGCTTCTGCTTGAGTCATTTGTTGTAAGTCTACAACAACATTATCTGAACCCAATACTTTTTCAATTGATTGTTTCAATGATTGAACACGGTTTACAACCGCTGTTGATTCTTGGATAACCAAGGCATCCAAGTGGATTGGGAATTCAACACCTTCAACTTGTAGGCTTGATTTTGCTTTAGCAAAGACTTCTTTCGCTTTTTCTTCATTGTAAAGTCCATTTTGAGAATCTGCTAGAGACACGTTTGACCAAGTAGAAGAATTTGTCTTAGCCAAGCTATCTTGTACCAATTCACCAAATGTTTTCTTACCAACTTGAAGATTATAAGGTGCAAACGTATTACGGATGGCTACTGCAGCTCCATCAGTACCATTTGTTTGAGCTGAGTAAGAATTGCGATCGACAGCAAAGTTCAAGGCTTGACGGAATTCCTTGTTTAGCAATGCTTTCTGAGTAGATGTCTTTTGAGCATCACTTGTTTTGGCAGTGTGGTTATAGGTTGTACGGCCATAATTCAAGCTGACAGTTGCAACACCCGCACCTGGTTCATTAAAGTAAATGTTATCTTTAAAGTCAGCTGCATATTTTTCATATGTAGAACTTGTAGGGAAGATACGGGCCTTGCTATATTGACCATCGGCAAAACCTTTAGCAATCACATCTTGGTCCTTACCATCCCAGAAAGTGAACTTAACGTTCTCAATTTTTACATTTTCTTTGTCCCAGTAAGCATCATTTTTAGCCATCTCGATAGATGATTTTGGAGTTACAGATTTTAAGACAAATGGACCGTTATAAAGAATAGAGTTAGCATCGGTTGGGGCACCAAAACCTTCCCCTTTTGAAGTTAAGAATTCTTCATTAACCGGCATCAAAATACCACTAGTGGTCTTGTCATTCCAGAAAGTTTCTGGCTGGTTCAAAGTATATTCTAGTGTTTGATCATCAAGCGCTTTTACTCCAACGGTTGAAAAATCGCTTGTTTCACCCTTGATATAGGCTTCTAATCCCTTAATAGAAGAGCTAACGATTGAAAGTCCTTTTGATTTTCCATCTACGGCGTGTTTCAAACCAGTAACGAAGTCTTTAGCAGTTACAGGAGCGTAT
The DNA here is from genome assembly GCA_032511625.1 of Streptococcus mitis. Classification (GTDB taxonomy): domain Bacteria; phylum Bacillota; class Bacilli; order Lactobacillales; family Streptococcaceae; genus Streptococcus; species Streptococcus mitis_DL. The sequence continues at coordinate 20,097 of JAWFOO010000013.1, forward strand.
TCTTCTCCCTCTGCTGTCACCCATTTAGCATCCTTACGGATTTTATAGGTATAAGTCAAACCATCTTTTGAAACTGTCCATGATTCAGCAATAGAAGGAACCAGGTTACCATATTTATCATTAGCCAACAAACCATCTACAGCATTTGTTGTGACGAATGATGTTGAATCGATATTGCTGACGATATAATCCAAGGTTTCTGGATCTGTTTGATAAACATATTGGTAATCTTTTGCTAGTTTAGCATTATTTGAACTAGTGTTTGAACACGCAGCTAGAACTCCTGACGCTAATAAGGTAGCTCCCGCTACAGCAAGCACTTGACTTTTTTTCATTTATTTACTCCTCTTATAAATAAAGTATAGGTTATCATCAATTATATCATAGATTTCAAGAAAAGTAAACGAATTTTCAGAATATTTAGGCTTATTGATACAAAAAATCTGAAAAAGCTATTGACTGAAAATCATTTTCAAGGTATAATAATAAACGTTAAGGCGGTATAGCCAAGTGGTAAGGCACGGCTCTGCAAAAGCTTGATCGTCGGTTCAAATCCGTCTACCGCCTTCTTTAACTTGATTTATCAGGTTTCATTTAAACAGAAAGCCCAATTTAAAGGGCTTTTTTCTTTTTCCTTGAATAAATACGTATAACTTTAAAAAACTTTTGGGGCAAGTTTGGGGCTGAGTTTTTCGAGGACACAATTTCCTTTTGAAATCAACTGAAAAAAGCTTCGTCACGCCTGGTGACAAAAGCCTCTAGTTTACTCTGTTTCTTCTTCTATTTCAACTTCGGTAATTTGGACTTTTACCTTGGTAACACGTCCATTTTTCACTTTATCATTGGTTAGGATAAGCTTTTTGTTTTGGCTGACTAATTCATAACTGAGTTTCTCGGTCGTTGGAATGGTCCCAACCCCTGTCAAATAGTAACCAGCGATGGTATCAACGTCATCACTTTCCAGTTCAACATCAAAGTAGTCATTAAATGCATTGAGATTCATGGTACCTTGAACAATATAAGTATCTTCTCCAATTTTATGAACTTCGATTTCAGCCTTATCTGTTTCGTCATCGATTTCGCCAACGATTTCCTCTAAGAGGTCTTCTAGGGTCACCAAACCAGCCATCCCACCGTATTCATCCAGCAAGATTGCCATTTGTCTTTGGGTATTGCGCAGTTCTTTTAACAAGTCATCCACAAAAATAGTTTCAGGAACAAAAAGTGGATCTTGTAAGATTTTCTTCCAAACAATATTGTCAAAACCGTCCACAAAGCCCGCATTAAGGAGACTCTTGGTGTGAATGATTCCAATCACGTTATCCTTGTCTCCATCATAGACAGGGATACGAGAATAATTTTGTTTTAAAATACTTTGGATGATGGTTTGACTATCATCCTGAATATCGACCATAAAGGCATCCGTTCGAGGAACCATGACTTCTCTGGCCATTAATTCGTCCAGTGAAAAGATCCCTTGTAACATCTCAATTTCGTCAGCATCTAGTGTTTCTTCACTATTTGTCAACATGTACTCAATTTCATCACGGGTCATTTTTTCGTCAGCATCATCAAAGGTCATCGGAGTCAAGCGACTCAAGAGATTGGTAGATGCAGATAAGAGCCAAACAAAGGGACTAACTAGTTTCCCCAAACCAATAATAACTGGTGCTGTACGAATGGCCAAGGCATCCTTTAGATTAAGAGCGATTCTCTTAGGATACAATTCCCCAAAAACGATGGAAATATAAGTCAAAAATGCTAAAGATAGAAAACTTGCAACGGCATAAGCTGTTTCACCATTTCCAAGCCAAGAGGCAATTTCTCGTCCTAGAGTTTCTGCCAAACTCGCCCCTGATAAGATCGTAATCAGAGTAATCCCTACTTGAATAGTTGATAAAAAGTGGTTAGGATTTTCTAGTACCTTCAGCAGACGGATATAGCGTCTATCTCCTTCTTCTGCCTTTTGTTCAACACGCGCACGGTTAAGTGAAACCATGGCCATTTCTGTGGCTGAGAAAAAGGCATTTAACACCGTCAAGATAAACAATAAAACAAATTGTAGCAACAAATTCTGACTACTTGGGTCTTCCATAGTTCTTCTCCTAAAATAGTATCTTATCCTTTATTATATCACAAAATATAGTCCAGTACATATTATTTTTCCCATACTCTTCGAAAATCTCTTCAAACCACGTCAGCTTTATCTGCAACCTCAAAACTGTGCTTTGAGCAACCTGCGGCTAGCTTCCTAGTTTGCACTTTGATTTTCATTGAGTATCAGTGTCTATTGTAGCCCTGCTTAAACTAGTAAGAAAGAACTCCTATATCCACAAGTGACATAGGAGTTTATGTTATATTTTACTGAGTAACAGTCACTTCTCCAGTTCGGTAATCCAATTGAAGCCCTTTTTGAACATTGGGAACTAGAACATTAAATTCCAACTCTCCGTCTGAAGACTTGGCTTCAATCTGTGAAGCTGAAGGAACCAAATCCTCATTCGAAGCGTAGTAAAGGGTTACACGGTAACGGACACGCTTGTTTTTATCCAAGGCCTTACGTACCATACTTTCATAGTAGTTTTGACCAGTCGAATCCTCGGCTTGCGCCTGATTTGCCCAGGCCGTTTGAACAGCAATGTTTTTAGGATTGCTTGTCGAGGCATCAAAACCATCCAAGCCACCGATTAAGGCATAGCCTAACAAGTGACCTCTATCAACCGCATGGGTATAAGTACCCTTTAGATTCTTAACCTGATGCCAGCCTGGAGGAGTCCATGAAGTCGAACCATTCCCAGTTTCTTCACGATTCTTGTACTGACGAGTAGCCTTAGACAAGAGGGCATTAGCTACGGTTGGTACCGTTTCCTTGCCCACTGTCTTTGTTTTATTATCAGCATAAGGCTTACTTGAAACCTTGGCATCTAGATTTGTTTTATTACCATTGACGATAAAAGCACCTGAGCCATTCCACTCCAGGCTCCCTTTTATTTGACTCTTGACCGCGTCTGTTAAAACACTCTCTGCCAATGCTTGACTAGGAGCTTCAGACGCTTGTTTTTTCTGACTAACCTTTGTTTTAGGACTATTAGCTGTCGACTGCATCTGCTTGATATAATAGCTTCCCGCAGATAAGAGTAATAACACTAGCAGTCCAATCAGTGTCTGTCTTGTTTTTTTATCCATTTTTCTCCTTATCTCTAGAAAAAGACTGGTTCTCCAGCCTAATTTCCTGTAAATTTATGAATCAATTCCTGCCATTTTGCTGGAGACAGGATAGCCCATGGATCTTGACCCTTGCCCAAGATTCCATAGCCTACCATTAAACCGATTCCTAGGGCTAGAGCACCTAAAAACAGTACCAAAATGACCAGAAGTAAACGCTTGATTACGTAGCTTGATTTCTTATTCATCTTCATCACTTGCCTCAATCCTCTGAATATTAGCACCTAGCTGCGCTAACTTCTCATGGAAACGGTAGTAACCTCTATCCAAGTGAACCAATTTACCAACTACAGTTTCTCCTTGTGCTACCAAACCTGTCAAAATCAAGGCAGCGCTGGCACGAAGGTCAGTTGAAAGAACTTCTGCCCCCTGCAAAGGTTGACCACCAACAATACGAGCTGTATCACGGATAATCTCAGAGTGCAAGCCCATGCGACGCATTTCTTCTAGATGTTGGAAACGATTTTCGAAAACTGTCTCCACCATAGTTGATTCCCCTTTTGCGACGGTCATCAAGGCTGTAAATTGAGCCTGCATATCTGTTGGAAATCCTGGGTGGGGCAAGGTTTTCACATGAACAGCTTTTAGATTTTCTAGTTGAGAGCGAACTCGAATCCCTTCAATCTCCTCTGTCACTTCCACTCCCATTTCAAGCAACTTGGCAATCAAGGGACGGTTGTGCTCCCAGACAGCGTCTTTAATCAAGACATCACCACCAGTCATGGCAGCAGCTACCATAAAGGTTCCTGCTTCGATACGGTCTTGGACTACATTGTGAGTCGTACCATGAAGTTTCTCAACACCGGTAATGGTAATGGTCTCTGTACCAGCACCCTTAACCTTAGCTCCCATTTCATTGAGGAGAATGGCTAGGTCAACAATCTCAGGCTCACGCGCAGCATTTTCAATCACTGTCACCCCATCAGCTAGAGTCGCTGCCATCATCAAGTTCTGCGTAGCACCAACACTTGGGAAGTCCATATAGATATGAGCTCCATGTAAGCGATCAGCCTTGGCTTCGATATAACCAGCTGTCTGACTAATCTTAGCCCCCATAGCTTCTAGACCTTTCAAATGCAGATCAATAGGGCGGCTACCAATCGTACAACCACCTGGCATGGATACCTTGGCATGTCCTACACGGGCAAGAATTGGTCCCAAGACAACGATAGATGCACGCATCTTGCTGACATACTTGTAAGGAGCTTCCTCAGTGATATCGCCAGTCGCGTCCACCTCAACAAGATGATCTTCTTCATTAAAATCCACCTTGGCATTTAAACCACGAACCACCTGATTCATAGTGAAAACATCTGACAAGATAGGAACGTTCTGCAAAACAGTCTTTCCTTCACTTGCTAGAATTGTCGCTGCCAACAAGGGCAATACTGCATTTTTTGCTCCCTCGATCGTAACACTTCCTACCAGACGATTATCGCCACCTTGAACCACAATTTTTTCCATACTTATTTCCTTTACATTTGATTTTATAATAATCCTCTAAGCGCTTCTTGCCACAACTGATATAGACTGATAAAGAAAGAACTCATGATATAGCCCATGACAATGCTAAAAAAGGCTACTAATAAACGAACTTTTCCTGTGTTCTCAGCTGTTACTTTTAAGACTTTTTCCCATCTAACAAGATTCTTTAAAAGGTAAAAACTCACATAAATAAAGAGCATGTGACTGCTTAGAGTGAATAATAATTGAACCATTTGACTATTATACCATCTTCTCTGTTTGTGCGCTAGTTTGGAAACTTCACTTAAAAACTAGGGATTGTTTTTCAAGTAATCAATTGCATCTTGTAGGGTTTTAACTGGCACGATTTTCATATCTGTCTTGATTGTTTTGGCTGCTTCTAGGGCTGTTTGGTAGTTGTTTTTCGCATCCGGATGCGCTTTTTGTTCTTCTTCGCTAACAGGGTTATCTGGGGCAAAGAAAATCGCGGCACCTTCTCTAGCCGAAGCTACAACTTTTTTATCAATACCTCCAATATCCCCCACATTACCATCACGGTCAATGGTACCTGTACCGGCAACGATACGGCCATTTCGAAGACCTGGGTCAGCTATTTGGGTATAGATGGCCAGACTAAACATGAGACCAGCACTTGGTCCGCCGATACCAGCTGTTGAAAAGCGAATTGGGACATCACTGGTCACTTCCGTACGGTCAATCAAGCCGATTCCAATCCCATTTTTGCCATTTTCCAAGGTGATAATCTTACCTTCTGCAGACTTTGTTTGCCCATCCTCTTCATAGGTCACTTTAACTGAGTCCCCTAATTTTTGAGAATTGACGTAATCAATCAAATCTTTGGAACTATCAAAGGTCTGATCATTGACTGCTGTGACGGTATCAGAGATGTTGAGAATCCCTTTAAAGGTTGAATTATCTGTCACAGTCAAAACATAAACCCCAAGGTATTTGAGTTCAATATCCTTACCAGCTGTTTTTAGCCCTTGATACTTAGCCATATTTTGCGATGTTTGCATGTAGAATTGATTAATCCGCATAAATTCCACATCGGAAGAACCACCTGTAGTCTCTTGAGCGCTACGAATATCTGTAAAAGGCGTCAACCATGCATAAATCATATGGGCTAAAGTAGCGTGCTGTACACCAACCGTAACGAATTGATAGGCCCCAGCTTCCTTATCTTCTGTGTCATTGACTTTAAGGACTTGGCGAATATCTTCCGAACCACCTGGAACTTCTATATAGTAGGGTAAGGGCACTACAAATGCCAAGAAAGTCACAATTAAGGCTGCAATGACATATAAGGGCCATCTAATCTTTTTTTTCATTTTTTATTTCCTCCAAAATACTCTCAGGAACATAGCAGGTAATATCCTGACCAAACTTCAAAAGTTCTCTAACACCTGATGAACTGATATAGAGATGTTCCGGTCGACTATGCAAATAAATGGTCTCTATATCAGGAGACAGCTGATGATTGTAGTAATCAAAACTGGCTTCATATTGCAAATCCGCCGCATTCCTCAAGCCTCGCACTAGGAAAGTAGCCCCCAGTCTTTTTGCGACATCGACCACCAATTCATTATGAGAAGACACGACTTTAACATTTCCCAAATGTTTCACAGCCTTTTCTAACCCCCGTTTACGATTTTCGATAGGGAGAAAGCCCTGTTTGTGGGGATTAAAAAAAATACCCACATAGAGCTTATCAAAGAGTTTGCTAGCCCGTTCAATGATATCCAGATGCCCATTTGTCATCGGATCAAATGAGCCTGTGAATAAGCCAATCTTATCTGACATAAACTGTCACCTTACTAATTCCATAAATTTTTTCCTTCCAGATACCCAGGCAGGCAATTTCTTCTGGAAGTTCAACGGCTTTATCCGTCTCACACACGACCATGACATCTTCAGAAAAAAGCTCTCTCTCAGCCATTTTTTCAATATCTGCTACGATTTGTTCCTTGGCATAAGGAGGGTCTAAGAAAATGAGGTCAAATTCCCCAGATAGCTGTTCCAATGCTCTTTCCGCCTCCATCTTGAGGAGTTGAAATTTTCCAACTTCCTTGGTCATCTGGATATTTTCAGCCACGATAGCCTGAGCCTTACGGTCTCGCTCCACCAAAACAGCGCTGGACATGCCACGCGATACTGCTTCGATAGATAAACCACCACTACCCGCATAAAGGTCCAAGACTCGTCCCCCTTCAAAGTAGGGACCAATCATGTTAAAAATGGCTCCCCTGACCTTATCCGAAGTAGGTCTTGTCGTCTTTCCTTCTAGTGTCTTGAGGGGACGCCCCCCATAGATTCCTGATACGATTTTCATACCGTTTATTATACCAAATTATGGGCAAAAAGAGAAAGAAAACCGAACCTTGCGGTTCGATTCTCTACAAAATATTTTCGTAAGTATCGCGGACTTCTTGAGGCCAAACACTTGTTTGCACTTCTCCGATGTGTTTCTTGCGAAGTAGGAACATGGCCATCCGAGATTGTCCAATTCCTCCACCGATTGTCAATGGGAATAGGCCATTCAACAAAGCCTTGTGCCATTCCAATTCTAAACGGTCTTCATCACCTGTAATGGCAACCTGACGGCGAAGCGTTTCTTCATCTACACGGATTCCCATAGAAGACAACTCAAAGGCTCCACCTAAAGACTCATTCCAAACAAGAATATCACCATTCAGACCCTTGTAGCCATTCTCAGACTCACTTGTCCAGTCATCATAGTCTGGCGCACGTCCATCGTGCGGTTTACCGTCTGATAATTCACCACCGATACCAATCAAGAAGACAGCACCAAATTCTTTACAGATAGCATTTTCACGTTCTTTCGGTGTCAAGTCTGGGTAGCGTTCTACCAACTCTTCTGTGTGGATAAAAGTGATTTGTTTTGGCAAGATTGATTCGATGTCATAGCGGGCTTCAACAGCTAGCTCAGTCAGGCGAATAGCCTTGTAAATCTTCTCAACTGTTTCTTTTAGGTAGGCAATGTTGCGTTGTCCATTTGGAATGACTTTTTCCCAGTCCCACTGGTCAACATAAACAGAGTGGGTCGCATCCAGCGAATCTTCGTCTGGACGAAGGGCCTTCATGTGGACGAAAAGACCTTCACCCTCACCGAAACCAAAACGAGCTAAGGTATGGCGTTTCCATTTGGCAAGGGAGTGCACCACTTCATAAGTAGCATCAGGAATTTGGAGAACCTTGACCGATACGGCATTCTCAACACCTGATAAATTATCCTGCATCCCGTCGCCGACCCTGCTCAAGATAGGACCTTGAACTTCGACAACTTCTAACTTATCTTTCAAATACTGGGTAAAAGTGTTTTTGACAAAGGAAATTTCTTCTTGTTGGTGGATAAAACTTTTCTTCATAAACTACTCCTCAAAAAATTAATTAAAAGCATTATACACCTATTTCCAAGAAAAGAAAAGAGCAAATACGAAAAAAAATCAGTGCTCCTTCGAACACTGATGTTAGGGACCTTCTAGTCATTGCGACCAAAGATACGTAGAATACTTAGGAAGAGATTGATAAAATCAAGATAGATACTGAGAGCCATTGACACAACCCAACCTGTCGCTACACGACCTTGTGATTGCTCATAGGCATAGCGAATTCTTTGGTTGTCCCAAGCAATCAGACCAGAGAAGACCAAGACCATGGCTACACTAATCATATAATCAAAGAAACCGCTAGCCAAGAAAATATTGACTACCATAGCAATCAGCAAACCGATAAGCGCCGCCATCATAGCCCGACCAAGGCCACTCAAATCTTTCTTGGTGAACATACCGACTGCCGCCATGACAAAGAAGAGAAGGGCGCTCGACACAAAGGCGGATAAAACTGTACCCGGAGTATAGAAGGCCACCACAAAACTGAGGGTAAAGCCGTTTAAAACGGAGTAAAGTAAAAATACTGGAAGAGCAGCTGGACTATTCTTTAAGGCCATGCTACTGGCAACAAAGACCAGAGCTAGCTCTGCTAAGGTTGCAATGGTCAACCAGAGACGTCCCTGCATCAAAAAGTAAACCAACTGAGATTGAAAGACCGTCAACATAAGACCTGATACTAAAGCGGATAATCCGATCCCCAGACCAACAAAGGCATAAACCTTAGCGTAAAATTGATTGAGACCTGCGCGGTCGTGAATAATAGTGTGATTCATCTTTTCTCCTTTTCTATGAACATCTTTCCTTGATTATAACAAAGAAAGTTAAAATTAGCTTAAATGGAAAATTAAAATACCGGCTGCAACGGCAACATTCAAACTCTCCGCCTGTCCCTTCATACTAATGTGGACCAACTGGTCTGCACTTTCAGCCATAAGGGGACTAATTCCTTGACCCTCATTTCCCATGACTAGTACAAAATTTTCTATAGGAGGCAGTTCTCTGTAATCAACAGAATCTTTAGATAGGGTTGTCGCCAGCACATGTATACCTGCCTTTTTAGCTTTCTCGAGAAGCACTTGATTAGACATCCGGTAAATAGGCAGATGAAAATGACTGCCTTGCATGGAACGTAAAGTCTTGAGACTGTAGGTATCTGCCGATTTATCTGAAACAATCACTCCAGTAAAACCTGCTGCATCCGCAGTTCGAATGATCGTTCCCACATTACCAGGATCTTGCACATCTTCCAAAAACAAGAACTTGCCCTGACTAAAGTCAGTTTGTTCTACTTCTTCTTTTTGAACCACCGCAACAATTCCCTGTGGAGTCTGAGAATCCGCCAAATCTAGCAAAATATCCTCTGATACCCAGACAGTTTGCGGAAAAGCAACTAACTGTTCTCGATAACTTTCTAGGGCAAAGATTTTCTCAATCGTCACTCCAGCTTGAACAGCTTCTTCAAACAAGTGCCAGCCTTCAATCAAATAGGCAGACTTGCGGTATTTTTTTTGGTGTAATTTCTTGGCATTTTTTACCACAGAATTGGCTTTTGAGGTTATAATAGTCATAGAAATATTATAACACAATCAAAGGGGTTTGGTATGCAAAAGGTTAGAATGATTGCCCAAGGTAGGGTACAGGGTGTCGGCTTTCGTTGGGGTGTTTACAGCTTGGCACTTGAAATTGGTGGCATCACAGGTCGAGTATGGAATAACGACGATGGCACAGTAGAAATTTTAGCCCAAGCAGACTCATCTGCTACCATGGCAAAATTTATCCAAGAAATCCGCAAAGGACCCACACCTTTTTCAAAAGTCAGCTACTTAGATGTCAAACTAAGCAACTTTCCTCCCTACCCTGACTTTAAAATCGCAAATTAGGTCTCTAGAACTATTGTATATTTTGTAAAAAAACAGTAGAATAGAAAGGTATAATTTTTAAAGAAGGAATAAAAACAGTGAAATCTATTAAACGTTTTGCACTCTCAGCTATGGGAGTGGCTATGTTGCTAGTCTTGACTGGTTGCGTTCAGATTGATAAAGCAACAGGTAAGCCAATTGGTCCCGTTTGGGATTTCTTGGGTGCTCCGATGGGAGAAGCTATCAAGTACTTCGCTACTGATAAAGGTCTAGGCTTCGGTGTCGCTATCATTATCGTAACCATTATCGTGCGCTTGATTATCTTGCCACTTGGTATCTACCAATCATGGAAGGCAACGCTTCACTCTGAAAAGATGAACGCCCTCAAGCACGTCCTTGAGCCACACCAAACGCGTCTCAAAGAAGCAACTACTCAAGAAGAAAAACTCGAAGCCCAACAAGCTCTCTTTGCAGCTCAAAAAGAGCACGGCATCAGCATGTTTGGTGGTGTAGGATGTTTCCCTATCCTCCTTCAAATGCCTTTCTTCTCTGCTATCTACTTTGCTGCCCAACATACTGAAGGTGTTGCTCAAGCAAGCTACCTAGGAATTCCTCTAGGTTCTCCAAGTATGATTTTGGTTGCCTGTGCTGGTATTCTTTACTATCTTCAATCGCTCCTTTCACTTCACGGAGTAGAAGATGAAATGCAAAGAGAACAAATCAAGAAAATGATTTACATGAGCCCACTCATGATCGTCGTCTTCTCCCTTTTCTCACCAGCTAGTGTCACACTTTACTGGGTTGTTGGTGGTTTCATGATGATTCTCCAACAGTTTATCGTCAACTATATCGTTCGTCCAAAACTTCGCAAAAAAGTCCGTGAAGAACTAGCCAAGAACCCACCAAAAGCACGTGCTTTCTCTACACCAAGTGGACGAAAAGACGTTACTCCTGAACAACCAACTGCTATCACAAGCAAGAAAAAACACAAAAATCGCAACGCTGGAAAACAACGTTCGAGATAAGAAGAAAAAGGCTTAGCTGGTTTGCTAAGTCTTTTTGCAAGTCATACTCTTCGAAAATCTCTTCAAACCACGTCAGCTTCGCCTTGCCGTATATATGTTACTGACTTCGTCAGTTCTATCCACAACCTCAAAACCATGTTTTGAGCAGCCTGCGGCTAGCTTCCTAGTTCGCTCTTTGATTTTCATTGAGTATCAAAAGCCCGATGTTTCCATCAGGCTTCTTTTTTATCCATGTACACGTTTCATGTAGTCTTGATAACTTTCGGTATCCATGAGTTTTTTAGCATTTTTCACGCGATCTGCTGTTGGTGGTTTGACCCCTTCGAGGGAATATGGAATTCCCAGTTCACGCCACTTGAACTCACCCATGGTGTGATAAGGCAGGATTTCAAACTTATCAACATTTTTGAGGGTCTTGACGAACTTACCAAGTTCAATCAAATCATCGTCTCTATCTGTCAAACCTGGAACTAGCACGTGGCGAATCCAGACAGGTTTTCCAATATCTGATAGATACTGGGCACAGGCCAATATGTTTTTATTAGTTTGGCTAGTAACGATCCTATGCTGTTCTTCATTGATTTCCTTAATATCCAAGAGAACCAAGTCAGTGACAGCCATGAGCTTGTCAAACTTTTCAAGGTAACGTGGTTTATTACGGAATGGAAGGGCACAGGTATCCAAGGTACAGTGGATTCCTTGTTCTTTAGCCTTGGTGAAGAGGGCAATCAAGAAATCAATCTGCAAGAGGGCTTCTCCCCCACTGACTGTAATACCACCCTTATTTCCCCAGAAACCGCGGTAGCGCAAGGCCTCTGCCAAGACATCATCTACTGTCCGTTCACGTGATTTATTGGACTCCATAGCCCATGTGTCTGGATTGTGGCAATACTGGCAACGCATGTGACAGCCCTGCAAAAAGACAATAAAGCGAATACCAGGCCCATCTACCGAACCAAAGCTTTCTGTCGAATGCACCATTCCTGTCACTTGTCCATAATCAATTGTTTCTTCAGACATATCGTTACCTTCCTTGAAAACGTTTTATAGTTTTATTATATCACGACTTGAAGGAAAAACAAGATTTTTGCCTATTTTTTAGAAAGCAATCTGTTTTTCAATTTCATTTTCAATTAATTATCATTTTATTCTTCAAAATCAAAATCATACAAGGTTGCAAAATAGTCCTCAGGGCGCTCTGCACGGCGGATTTGACGCGCTTTGCCTTCTTCAGTATAGAGGATTTCCGCAGAACGAAGTTTGGCGTTGTACTGATAGCCCATTGAAAAACCGTGGGCACCTGTATCATGAATTACCAACAAATCACCGATTTCTGTATGAGGTAACTCGCGATTCACTGCAAATTTATCATTGTTTTCGCAGAGTGAACCGACCACATCTACCACCTCAGCTGGTCCTTCTGGATGAGTCAGATTGGTGATATGGTGGTAGGCTCCGTACATGGCTGGACGCATGAGGTTGACCGCTGATGCATCCACACCTAGATAGGTACGGTAAGTTTTCTTCTTATGAGTGACTCTTGTGACCAAAGCTCCGTGAGGGGCTAACATAAAGCGACCCAATTCTGTGAAAATCTTGACCTCACCAAGACCTGCTGGTGTAAGAACTTCTTCATACACCTTGCGAACTCCCTCACCAATCAAGGCGATATCGTTTGGCTCCTGATCTGGACGATAGTTAACACCAATACCACCAGAAAGATTGATAAAGTCTAGCGAAATACCCAACTTTTCCTTGATTTCAACAGCCAATTCAAAAAGCTGACGAGCCAACTCTGGATAGTAGAGATAGGTCACCGTATTAGATGCTAGGAAGGAGTGAATCCCAAAAGTCTTGGCTCCTTTTTCCTTCAAGATGGCAAAGGCTTCAAAGAGCTGGTCCTTGGTCATGCCAAACTTTGCCTCTCCAGGATTGTCCATGATGTCTGTCCCCAGTTCAAAAACACCGCCAGGATTGTAACGACAAGAGATGATTTCTGGAATGCCTGCCGCTCGCTCCAGATGTTCAATATCTTCAAAGGCATCCAAGTTAATGGTTGCACCCAATTCACGCGCATAGGCATATTCCTTGTCTGGCGTGTTGTTAGAGGAGAACATAATTTCAGAACCCGGAAAGTCCAGTTTGTGACTCATCAAGAGTTCTACATAACTAGAACAGTCCACACCGCAACCTTCCTCTTGGAGGATTTTCAGGATAGCTGGTGTTGGAGTTGCCTTAACTGCAAAATATTCCTTAAAGCCCTTGTTCCAAGAAAAGGCTTGGTTGACAGCTCTTGCCTTCTCACGAATCCCCTTCTCATCATACAAGTGAAAGGGTGTCGGGAACTCAGCAACAATCGCTTCTAAGTCTTCTTTATTGATAAATGGTGTTTTCATAAGCTTCCTTCTATTCTATTTGCAAAGAAAGGCTGGGACAATCGTTCCAACCTTTAGTTCTATCTCTTAATCTTCGTCAAAGATATTGCCAACCTCAACATCGATGGCTTGGTTCTTGACATCAATATTGGTTACCTTCAAGAGTGACTTGTAGTCAAATTGCTTTTCACGTTCTTCTTGGGCATTGTCCGCAAAGACTGCGACACCAGCTAGTTCAGAATCAAACTCACGCAGGAGGCTGATCATCCCGTTGACCGTTCCGCCACCTTTCAAGAAGTCATCCACAATCAAGACACGGCTGCCGGCCTTTAGACTGCGTTTTGAAAGGAACATTTTCTCAATGCGGTCTCCACTTGAACCTGATACATAGTTGACGCTGACAGTTGAACCTTCGGTAATTTTCAAGTCACGGCGCACAATGACAAAAGGAACATTGAGGACATTAGCAACTGCATTTGCAAGTGGCACACCCTTTGTCGCTACTGTCATAACCGCGTCAATTTTTTGGTCCATAAAGCTCTTGGCAATAATGCGTCCAATATTTTTCAAGATAGCTGGTGTGCTAAGCAAATCTGACAAGTAGATATAGCCACCAGGCAAGATACGATCACTTTCTGATAACTTAGCACGCAAGTCCTCAACCATTTCCTTGGCATCATGGCTTGAGATTGATGGTGTGAAAATGACACCTCCACCAGCCCCAGTAACTGTCTGGATGTGGCCGATTTCGATTTCCTCAAAGGCGCGTTTGATAATCACGATATCTTCTGAGATGGATGATTTAGCAGATTCATACTTTTCAGCAAAAGTATTGAGACTAGTTAGTTTATAAGGATTATTAATCAAATAGTTGGAAATGACAACCATCCGATCACTTCTTCTTAATTTCATTTCTATTTCCCATTTCATTTAATTTTGATATTTTATCTATTATACCATATTCACATAAAAAAACGAACATTCTTATCCTAAAAAATGCTCATTTTTCTTAAATTGTTAATCTAAATCTGGTTTATAGAAGGAACGATTGTCCATAGCGAAGATTTTATTGGTCATCTCTCCTTTATCTACCAAAGCAAGAGCTGTTGACATCATCATCATGCTAGCATCCAGATTGTCAATCATATGGATAATCTCTGCTTCCATAATGCGTGGACGGACTGGACTTCCATACTCAAGTAAGCCATGGTGACTAAGGATTACGTGACGAAGCAGAACGACTTCTTCCTTGGTATCATCGATGCCGAGTTCCATCACTGTCTTGGTAATTTCACTATCAATCAGAGCGATATGCCCAAGGAGATTGCCTCTAACTGTGTATTCGGTCTGGTCTGGTCCCGTCAACTCGATGACTTTAGCTAAGTCATGCAGCATAATCCCTGCATAGAGCAGGCTCTTATTGAGCTGAGGATAGACTTCGCTAATAGCATCCGCCAAACGCACCATGGTCGCCGTATGATAAGCCAAACCCGTTTCAAAGGCATGGTGATTAGTCTTGGCAGCTGGATAGGAGTAAAATTCCTTATCATACTTGGTGTAGAGCTTTCGAACAATCCGTTGCCAAACAGGATTTTCAATTTTAAAAATCATTTGCGACATGTAGTCACGGATTTCCCTGACATCAACTGGCGACTTGACCTTGAAATCAGCTGGATCATTGGGTTCACCAGGCTGAGGCAAGCGGAGGGTAATTTGATTGACTTGAGGGGTGTTGTTATAAACTTCTCGGCGTCCTTTCATGTGGACAACCTTACCTGCGGTAAAGGCCTCAACGTTATGAGGTTGAGCATCCCAGAGTTTCCCTTCAATCTCGCCACTATCATCTTGGAAGGTAAAGGCTAGGTAGTTTTTCCCAGCGCGAGTTTGTCTAAGGTCAGCTGACTTGATTAGGTAAAAGCCTTCAAACAGCTCATCTTTTTTCATGTGACTAATCTTCATATTCTTCCTCATTTTCTTGGAAATGGAGTAGATCAAGCGCAGGCTCACCTTCTGACAACTCAATGTGACGGAGCGTCCGCTCGATAGCTGTGGTGCGACGGTTTAATAATTCATCAATATTGCCAGAGGCATGTTGGAGATGTTTTTGTGCCTTGACCAGAATACCACCAAACTTGCCAAACTCGGTTTTGACACTGGCAAGCGTCTTGCTGATATGGTCGGCACTCTTTTGGATATTAAGGGTTTTGAAACCAACTGATAGGGAATTGAGAAGAGCTGATAGGGTACTTGGACCTGCGACAATAATCTGCTCCTCCCGTCTCAAATCATCAAAGAAGACCGGATTGCGGACGATTTCTGAGTAGAGACCTTCTGTCGGAACAAACAAAACTCCAAAATTGGTCGTCCGAGGTGGTGCTATGTACTTGCTCTTAATATCCTTGGCAAAGCGTTTGACGCTGGCTAGGAGTGACTTGCGACAGCGTTCGATCTCGTCCTTGTCACCAGCTTCATAGGCTTCTTCTAGACGGTAATAATCTGCCAGTGGAAACTTGGAGTCAATCGGTAAGTAGACATATTCCAGGTCACCCTGTCCAGGCAACTTGATGGCATACTCCACTCGTTCACTAGAGTTTTCAACCGTTGCATATTCTCGTTCGTACTGGGCAGGTGTCATGATATCTTCGATGATTTGCCCCAGTTGCAATTCTCCCAGAATCCCTCGCGTCTTGGTTCCAGAGAGAACCTTGTTAAGAGCTCCGACATCACGGGCAACTGTCTGCATTTCGCCAAGACCACGATTGACTGACTCCAGTTGTTTGGAAACTGTCTCAAAGGAAGCTTGTAAGCGCGTCTGCAAGGTCTTTTCCAACTTTTCCTCGACTGTCTGGCGCATTTGTTCCAAACGTTGCTCATTTGATTCCTGCAAGGCTTGGAGACGTTGGTCGGTCTTATCTCTGGTTTGGAGGAGATTATCTGTCATTTCTTGACGAACTTGAGTCAGACCTTGGTGCAATTCCATTCGCACTTCTTGCAAACGGTCACTGACAGCCACTTCCAAATCTTTTTGATCTAACTGACTGGCTTGTCTGGCTTGTTCAAAGCGGTAATCCAACTGGTCTGACAAGTGATCTGCCTGATCCTCCAAGCTCTTGCTGAGATGTTTTTCCTGCTTATCCTGCCTTTGCCAAATCAGAAAGAGTCCAGCTAGGTTGGCAATCAATAATAGAACAAGTAAACTTTCCATCCTACCTCCTGTCCTTGCTATGCAACACGACTACATAGCCATCTGGGCAAGTCACCGAAACTTCCCTATCTATATATTCGTTAGAAGCGTACACTTTTTTAAAGAAAAAATTTTCCTCTGTCAACTCATACTTGGCACCAAGAATGGTCAGCTGGCTATCCCGAACCGGCATAAAGGCAAGATAGTCGTAGTCTGAACGAGGTTCTAGCTGACTGGTTCCTTCTGGACAATAGGCAATCAAGTTTTGCCCATCCTCAATCGCTATCTGACGCATATAGGGAGCCAACTTGGGATTGCTAGGCAGAAAAACATTGGCCAGCATATGGTCAATACGGCCACCCAAAGCACCGAAAATAGTAACCTCAGCCTGAGGATTTTTCTCAAAAATAGTCAAGAGAGCCAATTCCAGATCAGTATCATCCTTTTCTGGTCGGGCTTGAACAAAATACTGGGCACGTTTTTGAATCACCTGTCGCTCTTCTTCGGTCACAGAATCAAAATCTCCGACTGCTAGAGCAAGAGGCAAATCTTCTTCCAAGACCCAGAGCGAGCCTCGATCCACACCGACAAAAGCATCAAAATCTGTCCGATAATGACCGCGGTCTCCGCCTGCAAAAACTGCAACCCTAGTCCAGTTGTTTTCTGAGAGTTTGTACTCGCTCATTGACATCTCCCTTAAAGACATAGGAACCTGCTACAAAAACGGTCGCACCAGCTTCTTTAGCTTGAGCAATCGTTTTATCATCAATCCCACCATCCACTTCGATTTCAAAGTTCAAACCTTTTTCCTTACGAAGTGCAACCAACTCACGAACCTTATCCATGGTTTCAGGTAGAAAAGCTTGCCCACCGAAGCCAGGGTTAACTGTCATGACTAAGACTTGGTCAACTAGATGAAGGACGTGCTTGATGGCTTCAACTGGTGTGCCAGGATTGATAACGACTGAAGGCTTAACTCCGAGTGAACGAATTTTTTGGAGGGCACCATGAATATGATTCGTTGCTTCCGCATGGATGCTGATGATATCTGCTCCCGCACGCGCAAAGTCTTCCAGATGATGCTCTGGATTAGCTACCATCAAGTGGCAGTCAAAGACCATCTTACTATGAGGGCGAAGAGCTTCGACCACACCTGCACCAAAACTGATTTGTGGCACAAAGTGCCCATCCATGATATCGATATGGGCATATTCTGCCCCAGTTGCTTCTAAGCGTTTGATTTCACGTTCAAAGTTGGCATAATCTGCTGCCAGAATTGACGGAGCAATCTTGTATTGAGACATAGGTTTCTCCTTATTTTGGAATTTTTTTGCTGACTTTTTTGTAGGTTTCTCTACGATTTTCAATTTCACTGAGGAATTGCAGGTAGTTGTCAAAACGGAAGCTGGCAATAGTCCCTTCTTCCACTGCTGGCTTCACTGCACAGGACGGCTCATGGGTATGGGTACAAGTACGGAACTTACAATCTCGGCTAACAGTAGCAATCTCTGGGAAGGCCTGATTGAGGTCTTCAGCCGTTGTTACTTCATAATCCAGCGATGAAAAACCTGGTGTATCTGCGATTTTACCCCCATTAAGGTTGTAAAAACTAACAGCTCGAGTGGTATGGCGCCCGCGACCCAGACTGTCTGAGATTTCTCCTGTTTCAAGATTGAGGTCTGGTGCGATTTTATTGAGAAGGGTTGATTTTCCAACACCTGTCTGCCCCATAAAGACTGTAACCTTGCCTGTTAACAAGGGCAGGAGTTCCTCTTTACTGGTCACAAAGTCATAGCCGATGTCACCATAGGTTTGTTGGTAAAAATCCAGTTCGCCTCTATCTTCCAACAAATCCATTTTAGAAATATAAACGATGGGATGAATGCCCTTGTGCTCCAAGAGAACCAAGAACCGATCCAGCAAATTGCTGTTAAATTCAGGTTCCTTGACGGACATGATTACTACAGCTTGGTCGATATTGACAATGGGCGGACGGACCAGACTATTTTTCCGTTCGTGAATCTTGAGAATATAGCCCTCTGAATTTTCCTCCGCAGAGAAATCTACCCAATCCCCAACGTAGGGTGTGTGACCTTTTTTACGGAAATTTCCACGCGCCCGTGTCTGATAAACCTTGCCCTCACTCTCTACATAGTAGAAGCCTGCCAAGGCTTTAATGATTTGTCCCTGCATCTTAGAGTCCTTGCCCTTTAAGTGCATCTGCTAGGCTGGCAAATTCTTCCAAGCTGAGAGCTTCCCCACGTACACTTGGTGACAAGCCTGCTTGGTCCAAAGCCTTGGTCAGCTTGTCCTTAACTTCCTCAGTCTTGCCAAAGTAACCTGTCAAATTGTTCCACAAGGTCTTGCGGCGATGGGTGAAACTTGCCTTGGAAATCTTAAAGAAGAAGTTCTCGTCTTCCACTGCTACAACCGGCTCTGGACGACGCACCATTTTCAAGATGGCTGAGTCCACATTTGGCGCTGGCACAAAGACCGTACGAGGCACGATAAAGGCAACCTTGGCTGTCATGTAATACTGCACCGCAATCGACAAGCTACCATAAGCCTTGGTATTCGGCTGGGCTGAAATGCGGTCCGCCACTTCCTTTTGCATCATGACGACAAACTCACTAAAAGGAATCCCACTTTCAATCAAGTGCATGAGAATAGGTGTCGTGATGTAGTATGGCAAGTTAGCCACTACCTTGATGGGCAGGTCAGGATTTTTGAAATTCTGGATATGTTGCGCCAAATCAACCTTGAGAATATCTTCGTTAACTACGGTCACATTATCAAAATCACGCAGGGTATCTGCCAAAATCGGTACCAAACGATGGTCAATTTCAAAGGCCATGACCTCTGCTGCACGCTCAGCCAGAAACTCGGTCAAGGCACCAATCCCTGGCCCGATTTCGATGACATTGACCTGGTCATCAATCTCAGCCGTATCCACGATTTTTTGTAGGATATTGGTATCCGTCAAGAAATTTTGCCCAAAGGACTTTTTAAAGGTAAAACCGTGACGCTCCAGCACTGCCTTGGTCACGCTGTAATCTGCAATTCTCATTTATTCTCTTTTCTATTATCTGTTACTACTATTGTAACACATTCCCCTTGTATTTTGGGGGTGAAAATCATACCAAAAAACTATCTTCTCTCATGAAGAAAGATAGTCTTGAAAATCTTTAAAGGTGGACTTAGCGGTTCTCTCGAAACATCCGTTCGAAAAAATCAGCTTCTTTATAACTTCGATTTTCAGGTAGGGTCAAATCTACATCCTCCTCCACGTCGTCCACTGTCAGTTCAACCGTTTGAGGTAAATTTTTCAAACGATAATGCTTTTGCCTTTGCCCTTCAATACTAGCAAAATCAAGCAAATAGCCATTCACTCGGATTTGAACCAAAAGGAGATGATTGGTCATATTTTCCATGATGAGAATATCTTCTAAACCACCTCTGGCACTAGGATAATCAGATACCCTGCGAATACGGATTTTTTCACACATGAGCAAGCTCCCTCATATCAATGATTTCATCGGCCTTATTCCAGACTAGGGGATTATGGGTCGCAATGATGATAATTCGATTTTCATCTTTCAAGCCCACCAAGAGATTCATAACCTCCTCTGAATTTTCAGGATCAAGAGCTGCTGTTGGTTCATCTGCCAAAATCAAGGGTGGATTTTTCAAAATAGTCTTCGCAAGGGCAACTCGTTGAGCCTCTCCCCCAGATAAAGTATAAATTTTTTGTTCTAGATCCAAATACCCTAGATTAACCTTTTCTAAAGCCTCCACTTGCCTTTCCAAACGTTCTACTTTTGAAATTTTTTGACCAACAAAGCCCAAATCCAAATTCTCTTTGATTGATTGGTTTTCTAAGAGTCCAAAATTTTGAAAGAGATAGCCCATCTGGTCTCGAAAATACTCACGAGTGGGAATGGTTTTTAAATCTTTCCCCTGATAGAGAACCCTTCCACCATCTATCTTTTCTAGCTTTCCTAAGATATTAAGCAAAGTCGTCTTTCCGCTTCCACTCTTTCCGATTAAGGCATAAACCTTGCCCTTCTCCAACTTGAGATTTAAACCAGAGAAAATCGCGCGGTCATTAAACTTCTTTTCCAATTCTTGAATATCAATCATCTTATTTTCCTTTCAATACTGCCATGCTACCAGCTTCTTCCTTTTTATCCTGCCTTACTAAAATCAAGAGGGCGTTAAGAGTAAATAAAGCTACAACTAGAGCGCTAATCAAGCTATCTCCTGTCAAAACACTAGATAGGATTAGCCCAAGTAAGAGAACTCCTCCTTGCGCCAGTAAGTACTTGCCATGAAGCTCATAGATTGTCATACCAGAAAGACGTTTAATCATGATCTCCCGTCTAAACTGCTCAAAATAGAGAAGATTCATGGAATCAAATAACAAGATAGCCGTAGATAGAGTCAAAATAGTCCCAATAAGGAGAGAGTAGAACTCCATCCGTTTGTCATTTAGTACCTTGGCAAAAAATAGCTGGCTTTTTACCAAATAAGAGACCTTGTGATACAGACCTTGCTCTTTTAGAGCTGTGATGCTGTCTTGATATTGATCTAATTTCAAGGCACTATTAGCCGTAGTTCCCCATAACATCCCTGCAACAGGTCTTGTTCCAGTCGCTTGCGGCGTTAAAACTACAATAATCGGATCTTTTAGGTACTGGCGTGTCGTCTTGTACCCATCGTTATAGAGGAAGCGTTCCTGTCCTGTTTCTGTAAAAGCTAGCGTTACCTGTGGGAGGTAGTGTTTCTGACTCGTCACTTCTACACTTTCAGATGAAAAGTTTTGCAGGTAATCTGTAAATAATCCTTGATAGTAGGCAGACTGCTCTCGCAAGCTCTCAGGCAAGATCAGCCCAAACTCTCCCTCAGACAAGTTTTGCATCTTATCCATAAACTCTGAAGAAACGGTAATCTTTTCTTCTATCAGATAGCGCGGTGAGACATAGATGACATTCCCTGACGGTGTGTAGTCATTGAGACGATTGCCATCTAGGTCCACTTCTGCTCCATCTGAGAAATTGTCAACATTGCTCATAATATAAAAAGAGTCTGTATTGGCTAACCGTTCTTCAGTAAATGTCTGCCACTCACGATTATCCTTACGCATTCCTTCTTCATCGGCAAATGCACTAGACCAACCAAAGGATAGACGGTAACGGTCTGAGGACTGGCTCCATTTATCGCTAGCTCTCTCCATTTCCTGCATTTCACGGTAGTGGGGTAGGAGAGCAGTCGCACTCGAGCCGACCACCAGCACGGCCAAGAGTTGCCCCACCATCATCAATGTCATCATACGTTTGAGAGGGAGTTTCCCTTTCAATAGATCCACCAGACTATTTTCTTGTAAACCAAGTAGATACACGATACTTAATAAGGTAGAAATCCCTACCAAGGCCAATCCATAAAGCAAAAGACCAATGATGACCAGTTGTACCGTTGCCATAAACAAGGCACCTTGATACCAGAGAATCCCCAATCCCAAAAGACTGGATACCAGCACTGAGCAGATAAGCTGTCTCACATCTTCTAACACTGGTCTGAGAGCCACCCCAAACAAGCTCTCACCAGCTATTAAGCGAATCCCTGCTTGACGAAGGGACTTGATCCGATAAATCAGGGTCAGACTCATAAAGGTCAGCAGAAAAATAGCTAGACTCAGTAGCCCCATAGGGGTGGCCGCCAATAATAAGACTATCGAAAATGGATCTTCTCCATTCGAAACAAAGCCTTGATAACCAAGTTCTTTCAAGGTGGTCTGTAAACTCACTCCATCCAAACTTCCTGACACAATCAAGTAAGACCCTAATAAATCACTCGTTTCTGAACTCTCCTTGGAGGAAATGGTCAGACCTTCTGGAAGCTCTCCCTCACCATAAGTGGCATAGATAAAGCGTGTTTCTCCAGCTTCATTTGGCTCAACAATCCGACGGGCGATGAGACTATTATGCTCTACCGCCAAGTGACTCAAAGCCTCTGTCACCTCTTCGCGACTAGCTACTGGTTGATTTATCACCATTCCTGTCACATCAACAGAAGGATAGTTACCAAATAAAATCTCTTCTCGATGGTCAACGGAAGTTATCACCATATAAAGCGATACCAATACCATTGAAATCAAAATAAATAAACGTTTCATCATTTCCTCCAAAAAGTTACTTGGTCACTTAGTGAGAAGGTGACCAAGTAAAGCTAAACAATAGGGCTATACCATTCTAAACATTATAGTAGAATGCAACTTTCTCTCCCCAAGAAGTACGAATCCATGCACGAGAAGTCCCTCCAGCACCAGCATATCCCTTATCAGATGAACCAGTTTTTCTACTAACAACTGTTGAGCTATGATATTCTGAAGAGTGATAGTAGTTTGAGTAAGCACCTCCGTCACCTGAACCATACGTCCAGACACCACCATCTGGATACTTAACCGCGGCCGATACTACTGCTACACTTCCACCTAATGTTGCTGCAATGCTCGCTACAAGGGCTAATTTTTTAACTGTTTGTTTCATATTGATACTCCTCTATTTTTTATTTTATCATAAATATTTATTATATATTGTCCATTTTCTATTCAAGTAAAACTAAGTCATGGATCATAGACCTTTTCAAAGCAACACCTCATGGTATCCTCTCCTTATTTTTCTAATTTAGTCTATCAAGTTGTATTTATTATATGTTATGAATAAATTTTTTGAGACTAAGTAGACATAACTAAATTTTATTTAAACCACCAAGTAACTAAATAAAATAAACTAAAAAAGTTCATACTGTAATCTCCTTTCACATTTTTATTAATTATAAATTATTCTTAAATAAACTCAAAGGACATCAATGTCCTTAAAATAGAACCATTTCGTGTCATTTTTAGCTTATATATAAAAAAAACAGTCCTAAAGACGAACTTTAGAACCATTTCAATACTAGAACAAGGACATTTTTGTCACTGATTCACTATGTTTATAAATATTTTTTTAAATCTTCTTGCCATTGTTTCTCCAACATAGTAACTAAATAAGAATTTTCTATTATATCAGCAAATAGCTTCGATTTCTGATAGAACTGTTCGGCAGAAACATAATCATTGTTTATTATTAGAGATAATTTCCACTCCAACATTAATATAATTGGTTTCTTCTGAAAATCTTGTGTTTTTTCCATTATATGATTAAGGCTAAAGATATAAGCTCCGAGTGAATCATAAGACGACAGATTATCCAAACAGGCTAGACCCGAAAACAAAGTGTTACTTAAAGCAAACAGATATTCTGGTGCAATTAATTCTACATGATTTGTCAAACGAACTAAAAACGAATGAATTCTGTTAATTTCTTCAATCTGATTTTGACCTTGTTTTATCTTTGTAAGCACTATAGCAAAATATAAGTTGATAACTTCTAATTCATTTATCAAAAACAATTCCTTATCATAAATTGTTTTAAAATAATCGTCCAGTACGGTTTCCCCATATTCTGGTCGTCCGCTTCGAATAACATCTATCGTTGCTCTAGTAGCTTCAAACCATATTTTTTCCTCATTAGGAAGTTGCTCATAAAATAAATCCTCTATCTCTTCCAAACACGCTTCCTTCTTATCATACTCCTCTTCTTTACCATAGATTGGTTCACGTAAAATTTGGTATTTCAATTCTAAATAAGCAGGAGGAAGAGCTGAAAAATCCGGCATAAGGCTATAAGCGGGAACTCCTAGCCGGCGAGCAATATAGTCTAACTTGGGCAAACTCGGTTGCGAAGCTCCACTTTCAATTCGCGACAGTTGACGAACTGTCAGTTCTTGCTCATCTCCACAAAAATCTGGACGACTAATTCCTTTTTCTATCCGAATCTCTTTAATTTTTTGACCAATTAACATCAGACGTCTCCTCTTCTACCTGCTTCGAAAAATACTGTGAAACTTAAAAAATTGTAACGGCTACATCTTCCCTACTCATAAGATTTCATAGCTTCTTCCACTTCTGCCAAGGTGATCCCAAACAACTCTAGGCGTTTGAGGAGTTGCTTGCCGTTGGAATAGCCGATTCGGAGAGCCTCTCCTAGATATTCTCTACGCTTACGGCTGTCTGCTCCCGCTAGAAAACCAAGACGAATCAAGTCACTACGATTAATGTCAAACTCATTCTCGTTTTCAAATTGCTCTGTCACCTGAGCCAGCGCTGTTTTCAAATCCTCATAGCTGGCATGCTCAATTCCCAGAGAACGTCCCTTGGTCTTTGATTTAGGAACAGCTTCATCTCGTTTGAGGAAGGCATGCTGAACTGTTGGAATGGCCGTCATGATCATGCGCCGAATCCGCTCCCCATTAAAATCTGGGTCTGTAAAGACAATGACTCCATGACGTTGGTGCAAGCGCTGAATCCGCTCTATATCCTGATCATTGATGGCAGAACCTCGGGTCTCATAGGTCTCTACATCGAAGTAACGTTTGAGATTGGCCGTATCATCGCGCCCTTCGACCACGATAACTTGAGAAATTTTTTCTTTCATTATTTGCTATCCAATCCAAAAATTCGCTCCGCATTTGCAGTTGTTACCGCCGCTAGCTCTTCTGCCGTCATGCCACGCAAGTCAGCGATAAAGTCCACTACATAGCGAGTGTAGGCTGTTTTATTTTCACGACCACGTTTAGGAACAGGAGCCAAGTAGGGAGCATCCGTTTCCACCAAAATCTTGTCCAAAGGTAACTCTTTAGCTGCTTCTTGGATGTCAGTTGCCTTCTTGAAAGTCACCACTCCTGAGAAGGAAATGGTCATACCAAGCTCGACAAACTTCTCTGCCCACTCAAGCGTCCCTGAAAATGAATGCATGATACCACCTCGAGGACCAACGCCCTCGCTCTTGATAATCTCATAGGTATCTTCCAACGCATCACGGGTATGAACTACAAAAGGCAAATCCAAGTCCTTAGATAACTGAATCTGACGGCGAAAAACCTGCTCCTGCACCTCTTTTGGCGCTGTCATCCAATGGTAATCCAAACCAATCTCACCCAAGGCAACTACCTTTGGATGCTTGAGCTTATCAAGCAAGTAGGCTTCAATCTCCTCCGTGTAAGTCCCCGCTTCTGTCGGATGCCAACCAATAGTCGCGTAGAGTTGGTCGTACTCATCCACCAACTCCAAAGCACGCTCAATCGTCGGTTTATCAAAACCAACAATATTCATCTGTGTCACACCCATCTCAGCAGCCAAGGTAATTTCTTCTGCCTCACGACCTGCAAATTCTTCTACATTCAAGTGTGTATGTGTATCAAAAATCATCTCTTCTAACCTCGTTTTCTATCTACTATTATAGCAAAAAAACTGACCTCTCTCCTCATCTGTACAAAATATTCTAAAATCCATCGTCCTCTCTTGACGCTATTTTCCCAAAGCAGTATAATAGCACTTATTGAAATTTTCAGAAAAGGAAAATACCATGTTTACAAAATTAAAACAGACTTTTATCGGTCGTCCTCTTAAATCCTTAACAGAAGGCGAGGGAGGTCTGCTGGGAAAAATGCAGGCCTTGGCCATGTTGTCAAGCGACGCTCTATCTTCCATTGCCTATGGACCTGAGCAAGTAGTCCTCGTCTTGGCTAGTCTCTCTCCTCTTGCGATATGGTGGAGCCTTCCTATCGGCCTCTTTGTCCTCCTGCTCCTATCTAGCCTGACCGTCTCCTACCGTCAAATCATCCATGCCTACCCTCAAGGGGGAGGGGCCTATATGGTTACTCGAGAAAATCTATCTCCCGAACTTGGCTTAATCGCTGGAGGTAGTCTGCTAGTTGACTACATGCTGACCGTAGCGGTATCTGTTGCATCTGGAGCCGATGCTATCACAGCAGCTCTCCCTGCTCTACACCCTTACAACCTCCACATTTCCATTTTTCTAGTTTGCTTGCTTATGCTCTTGAATTTACGGGGCTTAAAAGAATCTGCCAGTTCACTGATGATTCCTGTCTATCTCTTTATCATCAGTACTGTCTTTCTCTTGCTCTACGGAATCTTTCAACTAATGACAGGGTCTCTCAGCTATCAGGCAACTTCACCTATTGGGCATGCTGTTCCGAGCCTGTCTATAGTTCTCATTCTAAGAGCCTTTACCAGCGGCTCTGCCTCTCTGACAGGAGTTGAAGCTATTTCAAATGCCGTTCCCTTTTTCAAGGGTCCAAAAGAAAAGAATGCCGCTCAAACCTTGACCATTATGTCACTGATTTTAGGTTTTCTTTTTGCTGGTATCACCTTCCTAAACTACTGGATGGGGATTATGCCTCAACACGGAGAAACTATTCTTTCACAGATGGCTCAAGGCATCCTTGGCACTTCCTTCTTAGGCCACCTTGGGTATTATATCTTCCAATTCTCCACAGCCTTGATTTTGGCCGTAGCTGCAAATACTGGCTTTTCGGCTTTCCCTATGCTGGCTTACAATATGGCTAAAAACAAATACATGCCCCATCTCTTTATGGAAAAAGGAGACCGCCTAGGCTACTCCAATGGAATTTTAACTCTGGCTTTTGGGGCTATGATTCTTCTTCTCATTTTTAATGGCAATACCGAACGTTTGATTCCTCTTTATACTATCGGGGTCTTCGTTCCCTTCGCCCTATCTCAGACTGGGATGATTCGTCATTGGAAAAAAGAAAATGGGGCAAATTTCTTAAAACCTGCCCTTGCCAATATCCTTGGAGCTATCATTTGCTACGCGATTGTACTAATCTTGCTCTTTTTCCGTCTCAGTGATATCTGGCCCTTCTTCCCGATTATTCTCGTACTCACCCTACTCTTCTTAGCAATTCACAGTCATTACCAAAAAGTAGCCCAACAACTGCGACTCTATGAAGGAATCGAAAAACGTACCTACGATGGCAATCTTGTCCTCGTCCTAGTAGGAAATGTTACCAGAGTCAGCGTCGGAGCCATTAACTATGCCCAAAGTATCGGTGACGAAGTCTTAGCCATGCACATTTCTACAAAGGAAACCGCAGAAAAAGACCAAGAAATTCTCCAAGAATTTGCCGATTACTTCCCAACCATTACTCTGAAAAATATCAAGACCAGCTACCGCGATATCATTACCCCTACTGTCAAGTATGTCAAACGAATTTCCGAGGAAGCTCAGAAAAAGAACTATACAGTCACTGTCCTCGTCCCCCAGTTTATCCCTAATAAACCTTGGCAAAATATCCTGCACAATCAGATGAGTCTTAAACTCAAATACGCCCTTCGTTGGCACCAAGACGTCGTTGTCGCTAGCTACTCTTATCACTTAAAAGAATAAAGAAAAGGCCCTACCAGAAGCAAGAAGCGTCTGGCAAGGCCTTTTTCTGAATCCAGTTACTATGCGTAACTGAAAAGTATGACTAGGAATATTATTGAATGTGGTTAGCTAAATCTTCCTGAGCTTTTTTATTTGACTCAGCTTTTTCTTTTAGCCATTTTTCATAGAGTTCTTGGTACTGTTTAGCGGTTACTGGCTCTTTTTGCAATTCAACATATTTGTAGTTGTCCGCATTTCCCTTATGACCAACAAATGAGAATGGTCCTGTAAACGGTACAGTCTTACGGAAGATTGGGTTAGCTCCACCACTTTGAACTGGTAGGAAGAGGGCGCTATCTGTCAACCAAGCTTGGGCTTCAGCATATTTTTCATAGCGGGCTTGAGTATCTGTGATTTCTGCGTCTGCCTGATCCAAGAGTTTCTTGTAGTCAGCAAGACCAATCTTGTCCTTAACTTCCTTGTCTTTTCCTTCAGACAAGCCCATGTTTTTCAACTGAGAACCTGTATCTGGATCAAGGATATCTAGGTAAGTCTTAGGATCTGAGTAATCTCCACCCCATCCTGAAATGTCAATATCGTAGTCTTTTTGCTCTGCTGTATCTGCAAAGTAGGTTGCTTGGTCTTTTTCATCTGGAGATAGTTGGATAACATCGATGACCACATTCTCCTTGCCAAGGGTTTCTTCTACTGTTTGCTTGAAAGAACCAGCCTGTTGCACATCTAACTTAGCAGTCTGGTCAACTGGCATATCCAAATGAATTGGGAAAGTTACTCCCTGAGCTTGCAGACTTTCTTTGGCCTTCGCAAACTTCTCTTTGGCCTTTTCAGGATTCAAGAAGGCTTGCTTACCATCGTTTAGGTTGATATTTGCCCAATCTTTACCGTAGTTGACAATTTTCTCATTGACAATGTCACCGAAGTTCTTATCACCAACTTGAACAAAGTTACTTGGTGTAATCGTATTACGCAAGATACGGTCTGCTCCATCTTCACCATTTGTCTGCGCTGCATAGGCATGACGGTCAAAGGCAAAGTTGATAGCCTGACGGAAATCTTTATTTTGCATAGCTGCGCGTGAATCCGTCTTTTCCTTATCAGACTGTTTCATAGTCTGCTTGTAGCTTTGACGATTTACGTTGAAAAGATAGTAGAAAGTAACTGAGTTTTGTGGTGTATAAGTAATCTTGTCCTCATTTCCCTTTTTGAGTTCAGCAAAGACTGAACTTGTTGGGAAAATACGGCCGTCTGTATAGTTACCATCCAAGAAACCTCTAGCAATGCTGTCTTGGTCAGATCCGTCAAAGAAAGAGAGTTTCACTTTCTCGATTTTAACATTGTCCTTATCCCAGTAATTAGGGTTTTTATCAAATTCAATCAAAGATTTTGATGTGAAAGATTTAAACAAGTAAGGACCATTTGACAAGATACTTGATGGTGTCACACTTCCAAAGTCATCTCCCTTAGACTTCAAGAAGGCTTCATTTATAGGATTAAGGATACTTGCTGTTGTTTTAGAGTTCCAATAAGTTTCAGGTTGGATGAGGGTGTATTGTAGTGTGTAATCATCCACTGCCTTCACACCAACAGTTCCAAAATCAGATGATTTCCCTTCAACATAGTCTGCTAGACCCTTGATAGAGTCTTGTACCAAGTACAAGTTTTCAGCTTTTTTATCAGCCGCATACTTGAGACCAGTCACAAAGTCATGAGCCGTTACATCCGCATACTCTTCTCCTTCAGAAGTATACCATTTAGCTCCCTGACGGATTTTATAAGTGTAAGTCAAGCCATCTTTTGACACCGTCCATGACTCAGCCATAGAGGGGATGAGATTGCCATACTGGTCATTTTCCAACAACCCATCAATCAAGTTGGTTGTGATACTAGATGTAGAGTCTCGGGTAGAAGTAATATAATCCAAGGTATCTGGGTTATTGACAAAGATATAAGAGTAAGTCTTGTCTGCATTACTTGATTGAGATGATCCACACGCTGCTAAAGCTAGACCTGCTGTCAAAGCCATAGTTCCAAAAAGCATAACTTTTGATTTCTTCATGATTATTCTCCATTTTTACAGTATGTGAAATATTATACACTATTCAAGCGAAAATATAAAGATTTTTGTACTTTTTTACAAAAATAAAAATCAGTAGACTCGAGTTCCTACTGATTTTTGATATAGTTCGTTTGGATTATGCAGCCAAAACTTTGCGTCCTTTACGACGACGAGCTGCCAATACGCGACGACCGTTTTTAGTTGACATACGGTTACGGAATCCGTGTTTGCGCGCACGACGAAGTTTACTTGGTTGATAAGTACGTTTCACGATGAATACCTCCTCATAGATTTTGTATTCGTTTAGCCGGCTATAAAGTGATCAGTTACTAAACATACTTTACTATTCTATCTGATTCTTTCACTTTTGTCAATAGCTCTAGGCAAATGTTTCCTGCTTTTTAGCGCTTTTTCTAATGTAAGCCCTATCTACGATACTGTTTCAAGAAACGAGTCATCTTTTCTTGGATTTGGGCTAGTTCATCAACACGCGGAAGATAAACGATACGGAAGTGGTCTGGTTCCTGCCAGTTGAAGCCTCGACCATGAACCAAGAGAACCTTTTCCTGTTTCAAGAAATTAAGAACAAACTGTTCATCATCATCGATACGGTACATATTGCGGTCGATTTTAGGGAAGATATAGAGTCCAGCCTTGGGTTTAACGGCAGACAAACCTGGAATATCTTGAATGGCATTGTAGATGAAGTTTCTTTGCTCGTAAATTCGTCCACCTGGAAGAAGCAATTCATCGACTGATTGGTGACCACCCAAGGAAGTTTGTACGACTTGTTGGGCCAAAACATTAGAGCAAAGGCGCATATTGGACAACATATTGAGACCTTCGATATAGCCTTTAACATGTGTCTTAGGACCAGACAAGACCATCCAACCTACACGGAAACCTGCAATACGGTGCGATTTTGACAGACCATTCATGCTAACACAGAAGACATCTGGTGCCAAGCTCGCCACAGGCGTATGCACATGCCCATCCATTACCATGCGGTCGTAGATTTCATCCGCAAAGATGATCAAATCATTTTGACGGGCAATCTCAATAATCTCCAGCAAGAGTTCCTTAGGATAAAGTGCCCCAGTTGGGTTGTTTGGATTGATAAGGACGATTGCCTTGGTATTGGAAGTGATTTTTGACTTGATATCGTCAATATCTGGGTACCATTCTGCAGCTTCATCACAAATATAATGAACGGCATTTCCTCCAGCTAGGCTGACAGCAGCTGTCCATAGAGGATAGTCTGGCATAGGCACCAAGACCTCATCTCCGTTATCCAAAAGCCCCTGCATAGACATGACAATCAACTCACTGACACCATTTCCAAGGTAGATATCATCAATATCTACATTTGGGAATTTCTTCAATTGACAATACTGCATGATGGCCTTACGGGCTGAGAAAATCCCTTTGGAGTCAGAATATCCCTCACTATCACGCGCATTCATAATCAAGTCATGAATGACCTCATCTGGGGCTGTAAAGCCAAATTCTGCTGGATTTCCTGTATTCAGACGTAAAATCTTTTCTCCGTTTGCTCGCATCCGCATGGCTTCTTCCAAAACAGGACCACGGATATCATAAGCAACATGCTCTAACTTACTAGACTTGTTATATTCTTTCATCTTGTTTCCTCAATTCGTCAGGATAGTAACATTATACCACTAGAAAGAAAATGCGACAAGTTTACTGAAATGTGTTACTAGTTTCGTATAGAAGAAAAGCCTCGCTAAAAGCGAGGTCAAGACAGGGGAGATAACAGGTATTTTGCGAAAGTCACATCACATACCAAAAGATAAACCTAGAAAAAGCAAGCCTAAAAAGGAGTCATAAAGAAGATTGAACATGAGGAAAAGCCCCCATATCATCAAGCAATCCCAACGCCCACTTCGTTTAGCGACTAGGAACAATAACAGATGGTAGAGTACATGAAAGACTAAAAATCCGATAAAACCTGGATAAAGAAGCGGTACCAGACTCTCTAATTGCCAGATCATGATAACTTCTACCAAGACTGACACTAGGATAATTCCATAATAAAGGAAATTTGATTTTTTTGATTCTTGAAAAGAGTGCTTCATCATTCTCCCTCCCTTCACTTCTTTCCTGCTATCCTTTCTTTTATTTTATCATATATTTATATAGATTTTAAGCGCTAACATTCTTTTGAAAAATACTTTTTTTACTTTACTTCTATAGTGAAAAGGTTTACAATTATAGTAAGAAAATTTCAGGAGGTTTCATTATGGCACAACGTTACCAAAATATTATGGTCGCAATCGATGGTTCTAAGGAAGCGGACTTGGCTTTTGTCAAGGGAGTTCATTCTGCTCTACGAAACGACGCTAAACTCACCATCGCACATGTCATTGACACACGCGCACTCCAAAGCGTATCCACCTTTGATGCTGAAGTTTACGAAGAACTCCAAGTCGACGCTGAAAGTCTGATGAAAGAGTACGAAAAACGTGCTAAAGATGCTGGTGTGGCAGATGTTCATATCGTCATTGAAATGGGAAATCCAAAGACCCTACTGGCACGTACTATTCCCGATGCTGAGGAAGTGGACCTCATCCTCGTTGGCGCAACTGGTCTCAACGCCTTTGAACGCCTCTTGGTCGGCTCTTCATCTGAATACATTCTCCGCCATGCTAAGGTCGATTTGCTGGTTGTGAGAGAACAAGAAAAAACCTTATAATCACAAAGAAAAGGAGCTCAGCGCTCCTTTTTGTTTACTATTTATACTCTTCGAAAATCAAATTCAAACCACGTCAACGTCGCCTTGCCGTACTCAAGTACAGCCTGCGGCTAGTTTCCTAATTTGCTCTTTGATTTTCATTGAGTATTATTTCTCTCTTTATGACGCTCATAAGCCTTGAGCTGGCGCTGCAGTTCCTTTTTAATAGCAGGTTCTGGAGCATATTTTTCTTCCCAATCATCTGGTTTTAAGATTTTAT
The DNA here is from genome assembly GCA_032511625.1 of Streptococcus mitis. Taxonomy (GTDB): domain Bacteria; phylum Bacillota; class Bacilli; order Lactobacillales; family Streptococcaceae; genus Streptococcus; species Streptococcus mitis_DL. Next base: position 53,000 of record JAWFOO010000013.1, read on the forward strand.
GGGTCACTGGATCAAAATGAGCCTTGCCATCTGGAAAAATTTTCCCCATATTGGCCTGATGAACAATATCAAAAATACGTTCTGGATCCACCCCCATCAAGACAAAACTACCGTAGGTAAAGTAAAGCGTGTCGATCAGGGCATCTACCTGACCTATCAAATCTTGCTGAGCAGGCGTCTTCTTAGCCACTTTATCGGCCGCCTTATCAAGAGCTTGATGAAGTTGCGATAGAGCTCGACCAAAGTCCTCTTCAGAAGGACTGGCAGCTCTAACAAATTCCACCAATTCTTCTATTTTAAAGCCAGCCCTGTGGGTTGCACCTTCTAAATCCCAAGCTCGTGGTTCTTCTTGGGTTCGTTCATCCATCATGTGGTGGAAGGTCTTGACCTTATTGAAATGATAGTCACGGCTGACAAAGACTTTTTCTGAAGCTAGAACACCAAAATGTTCCAGGGCCTTGTGGATTCCGTCTTGCTGATTACTAGTGGTAATGTGCTTAGCAACTTCCTTGACACTGCTACTACCATTTCCCATAGCGACCGACATACCAACACCTGCAAGCATTTCAAGGTCGTTATCTGAATCACCAAAGGCCATGACTTGGTTGAGATCAAAACCATATTCTTTCCCGACTCGGCGTATGCCTTCCAACTTAGAGTTTCCTTGATTGATAACATCCGCTGCAAAAGGATTGCTACGTGTCAATTTCAAGTCTTCAAAATCAGCTGCTGCCTTCTCAGATTCTTCTGGCGTCATCAGCATCAAAACTTGGTAGATAGGCTGATTCATCAGATCAAGCAGGTCTTCTTCCTTTTGGGGAACAACCTTGCTGACCATACGATTAAAGGAATGACTCACTGTCCGAGTTAAAACTGAGGGAACGAAGCGACTGATTCGTTGGGAAAAAGAACCCAGACCAAAAGACATGATTTTGGAACCCAACATGGCATCCTTGGTCCCTAGAGCAATCTCCTTGCCCTCTTTTTTAGCATAACTGATTAACTGGCGCAAATGTAACTTGGAAATTGGGCTCGTGAACAAGACTCTGTCTTTAGTAAAGATATACTGGCCATTGTAGGTTACCGCAAAGTCCAGATCCAAATCGTCCATCAATTCCTTAACAAAAAAAGGTCCTCGTCCTGTCGCTACACCGACAAGCACCCCTTGTTCTTTGACAATCTTAATCGCGTCCTTAGTGGATTTCAAAACACTCTTGTGATCGTTGACCAAGGTTCCATCGATATCAAAAAAAACAGCTTTGACTTCCATCCTATCCCAATCTCCCCTTTTGTGATACAATGATTATACCACATTTCAGAAAGAGTGAGTAAATCATGCCTAAGAAAATCCTTGTTTTACATACGGGCGGAACTATTTCCATGCAGGCCGATGCTTCTGGCGCTGTTGTGACGAGTTCAGATAATCCCATGAACCATGTGTCCAATCCTCTTGAGGGAATCCAAGTTCACGCCTTGGACTTTTTTAACCTGCCAAGCCCCCATATCAAGCCCAAGCATATGCTGGCCCTCTACCAAAAAATCAAAGAGGAAGCAGATAACTACGATGGGGTGGTGATTACACACGGGACCGATACATTAGAGGAAACCGCCTATTTCCTTGATACCATGGAAGTTCCCCATATGCCGATCGTTCTAACAGGTGCCATGCGTAGCTCCAACGAACTCGGCAGTGATGGTGTTTATAACTATCTGAGTGCTTTGCGGGTGGCTAGTGATGACAAGGCTGCTGACAAAGGGGTTTTGGTTGTTATGAACGATGAAATCCATGCTGCCAAGTATGTTACAAAAACGCATACGACCAATGTCAGTACTTTCCAAACTCCTACTCACGGCCCCCTTGGTCTCATCATGAAACAGGAAATCCTCTACTTCAAAACAGCTGAACCTCGTGTTCGCTTTGACCTTGATCACATACAGGGCTTGGTACCTATCATCTCTGCATATGCCGGTATGACAGATGAGCTGATTGATATGCTAGATTTGGAACAATTGGACGGTTTGATTATCCAAGCCTTCGGAGCGGGTAATATTCCAAAAGAAACGGCTCAAAAATTAGAAATCCTTCTGCAAAAAGGAATCCCAGTCGCCCTGGTTTCACGATGCTTTAACGGTATTGCCGAGCCTGTTTATGCCTACCAAGGTGGGGGCGTGCAGTTGCAAAAAGCAGGTGTCTTCTTTGTTAAAGAACTCAACGCCCAAAAAGCTCGCTTGAAACTCCTCATTGCTCTCAATGCCGGACTAACAGGACAGGATTTGAAAGACTATATGGAAGGCTAATTCCCTTCTCTAGAAAGCAAAATCAGGAAATCTTCATGATTCCCTGATTTTTTCTATTTACGTTTTCGTGTTGAACGACGTTCTGTCAAACCATGAGGTAAGAGGACTTCACGTTCTTCCAACTCTTCTTTGTGCATAATCTTAGTCAACATACGCATACTAATGGCACCAAGGTCATAAAGAGGTTGGGCAATAGTTGTCAAGTTTGGACGGGTAAAGCGAGAGACTTGTGAATCATCACTAGTAATGATTTCAAACTCTTCTGGCACAGACACACCGTGATCAGCCAAACCATTCAAGACACCTGCTGCCAACTCGTCACCTGTTACAACTGCTGCAGTTGCGTTTGATGAAATCAAGCGTTCTGCCAAGGCATAGCCATCTTCATAAGTGTATTTAGATTCAAATACCAATCCTTCGCTATAAGAAATACCTGCTTTTTTCAAGGCCTCCTTGTAGCCAACCAAACGAACCTTACCATTGATGTCATCCACTAGTGGACCGCTAACAAAAGCGATGCGCTCATTTTCTTTAGCAAGGTAGGTTACTGCATCAATCGTTGCTTGTTTATAGTCAATATTGACACTTGGAAGCTGATGTTCTACATCCACAGTTCCTGCAAGAACAACTGGTGTTCGAGAACGAGAAAACTCTGAACGAATTTTTTCAGTCAAGTGGTACCCCATAAAGATGATACCATCCACTTGCTTAGAAAACAGGGTATTGACAACTGAAACTTCCTTGTCATCATCCTCATCACTATTAGCAAGGACGATATTGTACTTGTACATTTCAGCGATATCATCAATCCCTTTAGCAAGCGTTGAGAAATAACCATTAGTGATATTTGGGATCACGACACCAACAGTGGTTGTCTTTTTACTTGCAAGACCACGCGCCACTGCATTTGGACGGTAATCCAAACGATCAATCACCTCGAGTACTTTTTTACGGGTGTTCTCTTTTACATTCTTATTGCCATTGACTACACGGCTAACCGTCGCCATTGAAACTCCTGCTTCACGGGCGACATCATAAATCGTTACTGTATCGTCTGTATTCATTCCATTTCCTTTCTATATCATACCTCACGAGACTCCAAAAAAGAGACGGTATGAAAATTTCGTTTTCATGATTCTACTTATTCCATTTTATCACTATTTGTAAACACTTTCAAGCATTTTTTGAAGATTATTTGAAAAAAATTTCATAGAAAACTATGTTTATGAAGAAAAAATCACCTTTTCTTGATTTTTAATCCTATTTACTGTATGATAAGGGAAAAGAAAGGGGGAAGAAATATGGCTTTTACCAATACCCACATGCGGTCAGCTAGTTTTGGCATTGTTACCAGCTTGCCTGATGATGTTATTGACTCTTTTTGGTATATCATCGACCACTTCTTAAAAAATGTCTTTGAATTGGAGGAGGAACTCGAGTTTCAATTGCTCAATAACCAAGGAAAAATTACCTTCCACTTTTCAAGTCAACACCTCCCTACAGCCATTGATTTTGACTTTAACCATCCTTTCGACCCTCTTTATCCCCCGAAAGTACTGGTTTTAGATATGGACGGTAGAGAAACTATCCTCCTCCCAGAAGAAAATGACCTATTTTAAAAACTCTAGCCTTCAGTTACAAGCGACTGAAAACTAGAGTTTTTTCTATTGTTTCAAAGCATTATACAAGTTGCGGATCGGTTGCTTTAATGTCGGATGGATAAAATGAGGCGCAATTTCCTGTAAGGACTCAAGAACAAAAAGGCGTTCCGCTATGTAAGGATGAGGCAAGATGAGGTCGTCTGTATAAAGAATCTGATCCTCCACAAAGAGCAAGTCCAAATCAATCAAACGAGGCCCCCAATGTACTTCTCTCACCCGTCCCATCTCTGACTCAATGGCTAACAAGGTCTCTAATAGAACTGGGGCAGGCAACCAGGTTTCAACCTCAACCACTTGATTAGCAAAGCTATCCTGCTCAACACCACCCCAAGGCTCCGTCGTCAATACACTGGACTCTTTGAGAATATGGATACCTCGATTTCGCATTTTCTCAATGGCTTGCTTCAAGTTTGCTTGTTTATCTCCCATATTGCTTCCTAGGGCGATAAAGGCTCGTTGCTTGCGGCGATGAATGGTTACTGAGCAAGTATCTAGTGGCAAATGCACTGGCGCCCAAGGTTTTTTCAGTTCCAGCTTCATTTCTTGGACAAGAGGATAAGCCTCAAAGGTACGTTCTACCAGTTTGTAGGCTACCGTTTCAATCAAGTCCTCAGTTGTTCCCTGAAACCAAGCCGTCCACTGCTGGCACAATTCTCCGTAATGGACAGAGGCTGTTAAATCCAAGTCTGTCGCCGCCTTGGTCATATCATAGGATAGGATTGCGGAAATAACAAACTTCTGCCCCAATTCTTTCTCACTAGGAAAAAGACCATGATAGGCAAAAATTTCCAAATCTTTAATCTGCAGTTGATCCATAATGATTCCTTTCTAGAAAAATCCGCTTCAAGCGGATTCTTTTTATACTCAATGAAAATCAAAGAGCAAACTAAGAAGCTAGCCGCAGGCTGCTCAAAACACTGTTTTGAGGTTGCAGATGGAAGCTGACGTGGTTTGAATTTGATTTTCGAAAAGTATTATAGTCCCATTAAACGATAAGCCTGATCTCGAAGATCCTTATCTGTTTCAAATAGACCACGAGCTACTGTCGTCAAGGTTGCAGTGCCTGGTTTTCTAACACCACGCATGCTCATACACATATGTTCCGCCTCAATAACAACAAAGGCTCCTTTAGCGCCTAGATAGTCCATCAAAGCATCGGCTACTTCGATATTCAATCGTTCTTGAATTTGTGGTTTTTTCGAATAAACTTCAACCGTACGGGCTAGCTTAGACAAACCTGCCACACGGCCATCTGGAATATAGGCAATATGCGCTCTACCATAAAATGGCAAGAAGTGGTGTTCACACATAGTATGGAAAAAAATATCCTTTTCTACCACCATATTATCGTCAATAATCTCAAAGGATTTGGACAAATGTTCCTCTGCTGTTTGACCAAGACCTGAAAAAATCTCTTGGTACATACGAGCGACACGAGCAGGTGTTTCCTGCAAGCCCTCGCGATTAACGTCCTCTCCTACAGCCTCGATAATCATTTTTACAGCTGCTTCAATCTTTTGTGTATCCATTCTCGTTTTTCCTCTCCATCAGATAGGCTCTCACTTGGCTCAAGAAATACAAGGAACCCGTGACAATCCTAACTGTTTTTTTCTCTTCTTTTTTATCTGTCAATTTCTGCTCTAGAAAATCCTGCCAACCTTGGTAGCTGAGATTTCTAGACTTAGCTGCCTCTTCCAGCACTTTTTCATCAGTCGCCCGACTATCGTCAAAATGTGTCAGAGTAAGCTCGGTATCTGGCATGGCCCCCAGCAAGTCCAACATATCCTCCAAGGCCTTGGTTTTGATACAAGTAAAGAGGATTTCCTTACGATAATCCGCAAAGCGTTCTTGCAAGGTTGCTAATAAAGCCTTAATAGCATGGGGATTATGGGCTCCATCCAAAATCATCAAGGGAGTTCTTGACACGACCTCCAAACGCCCTGGCCACCTTGTTTCTTCCATAGCTTGAGCAAGCAAGTAATTGCTTGCTAGCTCTCGACAATCTTCTTGACAAAAATTATCAAGTAAAGCTATGGCCATCCCAGCATTCTCTATCTGGTGCAAACCAAGCAGGCCAGTCTGGAAGCGACCTTGTCTGACAACACTTGTATAGTCAAAGACTTCGCCTGTAACCACACTCTTTTGATAGCTGACCTTATAATCTGCCCCGTAGGCAAATCTCGGCGCATCTTTCCCTTCCGCAATGCGGTCAATCACAGCCAAAGCTTCTGGAGCAATACGACCTGTCACCAAGGGAATACCTTGTTTGATAATACCAGCTTTCTGCTCCGCTATGGCTTCCAAGGTGTCACCAAGTAGGGCTACATGGTCCAATCCAATGGTCGTAATTCCTGTTAAAATTGGCTGGCAGATATTGGTACTATCCAAGAGTCCACCCATGCCGACTTCCATGATAGCCACATCTACTTGCTCTGTGGCAAAGTAGTCATAGGCCAGAGCTGTGATAATCTCAAACTCGGTTGTTCCTTGTAAAGCAAGGCCCCTCTCCCCCTCAAGCAAAGACTCATAGTTTGCCATGAGGGCTTCTAGTCTAGCTTCGGGAATGGATTCCCCATTGATGCTAATCTGGTCTGTATAATGAATGAGATAGGGCGAGCTGAACACACCAACTCTCAGGCCTAGCTTTTCCAGCATATTTTTCAAAAAAGCAATAGTCGAACCCTTGCCATTGGTCCCTCCGATATGGATAACCTTGAGTTTGAGATGGGGATTGCCACGCAAAGCTAACAGTTCCACCATTCGTTCCAAGCCAAAATGCGGTTGGTCCGTCCGATAGTTGACAATCCACTGATTGTTTTCAATTTCTTTCATCTTATTTATATTGTTTTAAATCTAAATTTTCCGCTTCATCAGCCAGACGAATAGCGGAGGCAATTTCAACTGCCATCCTGTGACTAGCTACGTCATGCACGCGCACCACTTCTACACCCTGTCTCGCAGCGATACTAGTTACATGAGCCGAAGCCGTATCTCGATTACGGAAACCAAGTTCTGTCTCAGGATTGACTTCAAAGCCATTTTCTTCTAGGATATTGATGACAAACCGCTTGCGCGAAACTCCAAGAAAGACTGGATAGCCTTTCTGATGGAGTTTATCCAAGTCCCGTAAAAGGAGCAGATTTTCTTTCTTGGTCAGACCAAAGCCGATTCCTGGATCCAGCAGGATATTTTCTTGTGCAATACCCGCTTCGTCCGCTCTCGCTAGGGCTCTGTCAAAGAAAGCCTCCATCAAGTCTTCGATTGGCATTTTTTCATAGTCAGCTAACTCTTCCTCTGTAAAAGCTTGACCAAAGCCAAAATGAGGAAAGATAAGCGAGCTAGGGTGCTGAGGTCGAGCCATGACTGGATTAAACATAATGATTACTTTCGCTCCAGCCTTAGCAACCACATGGGCCATTTTTTCATCACCCATGAGACCAGTGATATCATTGACTAGATTGGCACCAGCAGCCAAAGCAGCCTCTGCCACCTGACTTTTCCAAGTATCAATAGAGATGAGGACATCACTTTCCTTGCGAATCGCTTTAATCACTGGAACAACACGCTGGATTTCCTCTTCTATCTCAACATAGCTGCTTCTTCCCGGCCGAGTCGATTCTCCGCCGATATCGAGCATACTAGCCCCTTCTGCTATCAATTTACGAGCCTGCTGGAGTGCTTGCTCAAGAGCAAAAAATTGACCACCGTCCGAAAAGGAGTCTGGGGTTACATTGATAATTCCGCAAATAGCTGTCTTTGCATGATTGGCTTTACTTGACATATCGGTCACTCCCTCAAGGCTTTTCACCATATTATTTCTCTATTTTACCATAAAAAGAAAAAGATGGACACGATTGCATTCATCTTTTTCCCAGTAGAAACAAGTAAGCAATTGTCAAAAATCTTAAACAGAGATCCCTAATGTCCGACTCAAAATCACCACGAGAGCCAACAAACAGAAAGCAACCCCATTCACAATCATGTGAAGTAAGATAGACATTTCCAAACGTTGGGTCTTGTAAGCCGTCCAAGATAGAACGATCGACATACCTCCATAAATCAATAAAGAAGGTAAATTACTTGGTTGATGCAATAAAGCAAACACAATCGTACCGACTACAAATCCCAAATTCTCCTTGCCTCGGAAAATCTTTTTAGGAACAATCCCACGGCACAAGATTTCCTCACAAATTGGAGCAAGCAAGGCCAACAAGAAGAAACTGGAAATCAGAGAACTATTCTGAACCATATCGTTAATCTGAGACTGATTCCCTGTTGTCGTCTCATTTGATAGTTGCAATAAAATGGAACCAAGTATATTTGAACAGATAATGACTAAATAACTTAATCCCAAACGTGCCAAATCCTTAGCTCTAAAAAAAGAAAAATTAAAACTTGCTAACTGCGTTTTACGAGCTCCAATAATAAATAGTGCCAGAACTACAATCGAAATACCAGCAACTATCAGTCCTGACTGCAACAGTGGTACTGCATTTAAAGTTAAAATAGCAGTAACCCCTATAGGAATCTGATATAAAATTGTCGCCAGCAAAAAGATTAACAACCAACCTGCACGATTCAATAATTCTTTCCACATATTTTTCTCTTTCATCACCTATCTCCTTTGTATTAAAAAAGGGGAAAAATCCCCCTGGGTCATCCTATTATAAGGCCATGCTAATGTAGTTAAGGATAAATAAGGCATCCAAAATCCAAATCATGACATGAACATCTTTAGCTTGACCTTTGACAAGCTTAGTCAAAGTGTAAGTCAAGAAACCAACTGCAATCCCTTGAGTGATAGAGTAGCTGAATCCCATAAAGATAGATGTGAAGAAGGCAGGAACCGCTTCAGCCATATCATCCCAATGGATATTTTTCAAACTAGCCAACATCATAATCCCAACGATAATCAAGATTGGAGCTGTAGCGGCTGTTGGTACAATCGCTAGAAGTGGGCTAAAGAAGCTTGAGATAGCAAAACAGATTGCCACGACCAAGGCTGTCAAACCAGTACGTCCACCTGCACCGATACCAGCAGCAGACTCAACATAAGTCGTTACGTTCGAAGTACCAGCGATGGCACCAATTGAAGTACCAATCAAGTCAGAGTAAAGAGCCTTATCCAACTTAGCTGATTGGTGATTTTCACCATTTGTCGCTACGATACCAACTTTTTCACCTGTACCGATCAAGGTACCAATCGTGTCAAAAATATCTGTCAATGAGAAGGCAAGAATAGCCATCAGAGTTTCAGGCAAGCGAGCTGTATCTGAAATCAAAGCTCCCAAACCTTCTGAACCAAGAGCTGCACCAAAGACTGTCTTCAAGTCTTCAAAAGCTGCACCAACATGGTTATTAGCAAAATCGATACTAGACAAATCTACCAAACCAACTGCGATAGCAAGAACAGTTGTTGTCAAGATAGAGAGGATAATTCCCCCTTTAATCCCTTTGATAACAAAGAAGATAGTAATGGCAAGTCCTGCAAGAGCCACCAAAACAGCTGGATTATTAAAGCTGACCAAGCCTGGAACTGCTGAAGAGTTTGCTACAATCGTTGCTTGAGCTTTGTCAGCCCCTTCTCCTACAACAATATAGTTGCCTGGATCAATCGTAAATTTCAAAAGTCCAGCATTCTTAATCCCTACATAGGCAAGGAAGACACCGATACCAGCTGAAATAGCTGAGCGAAGAGCATTTGGAATCGATTCAATGATCATTTTACGAACATTTGTCAAGGTAATAATCAATGAGATAATCCCACAGATGAAGACCATAGCTAGGGCTTGTTGCCAAGAATAACCGAGTCCAAATACGACTGTAAATGTAAAGAAGGCGTTAAGACCCATACCTGGCGCTTGGGCATAAGGTAAGTTAGCATAGAAGGCCATCATCAAGGTACCTGCTACTGCACCGATAATCGTTGCGAGGAATACACCCTGAGCAGGCATTCCTGTTTGCGAAAGAATTTGTGGGTTTACAAAGAGAATATAGCTCATTGCAAAGAAAGTTGTTAAACCAGCGAGAACCTCTGTACGAACGTCTGTACCGTTCTCTTTTAGTTTAAATAATTTGTCCATTATCAATCTCCTTTTAATTTTTACGAACAATAATAGAATTATATCATTTATCATTCACTTTTTCAATATCTTTGTTTGATTTATTTAAGAATTTGATGAAATTTCTTTTTTAGTTTCGAATCTGCTTTTCTGCCTGCTTTTTGTTATAATAGTAGACATCTTATCTGGAAAGACACTAGAAAGGTTTATATGACGAAAAAAATTATTGCAGTTGACCTGGATGGAACCCTGCTCAACTCAGACAGTCAGATTTCTGACTTTACCAAAGAAACTATTAAAAAAGTTACTGAAAAAGGGCATCAGGTTATTATTACGACAGGTCGCCCTTACCGCATGTCAAAAGATTTCTACCGTGAATTAGGCTTAGACACTCCTATGATTAATTTCAACGGCTCCCTTACTCATTTACCAGACCAAGCTTGGGACTTTGAAAAGTGTTTGACCGTAGACAAAAAATATCTGCTCGATATGGTTCAACGTTCAGAGGACATTCAAGCCGATTTTATCGCTGGAGAATATCGTAAAAAATTCTACATTACAAATCCCAATGAAGAAATTGCCGATCCTAAACTATTTGGCGTAGAAGCTTTCCAGCCTGAAGATCAATTCCAGCCTGAATTGGTAACCAAGGATCCTAACTGTATTCTCTTGCAGACTAGAGCCAGTGACAAGTATGCCTTGGCAAAAGAAATGAACGCCTTCTATCAGCATCAACTTTCTATTAATACCTGGGGAGGTCCGCTCAATATCCTTGAATGTACCCCAAAAGGAGTCAATAAAGCCTTCGCCTTAAACTACTTGCTCAAGGTAATGAACCGCGATAAAAAGGACTTGATTGCCTTTGGAGATGAACACAATGATACCGAAATGCTAGCTTTTGCTGGTAAAGGTTATGCAATGAAAAATGCCAATCCAGAATTGCTCCCTTATGCAGATGAGCAACTCCCCCTAACCAATGACCAAGATGGGGTTGCCAAAACCCTGCAAGACTTATTCTTATAGTCCATACTGATACTCAATGAAAATCAAAGAGCAAACTAGGAAGCTAGCCGTAGGCAGTACTTGAGTACGGCAAGGCGAAGCTGACGTGGTTTGAATTTGATTTTCGAA